>NZ_JBIBHN010000032.1:0-90280 GCF_042957035.1 Streptomyces sp. NPDC008137
GGCCACCCGCTACGACAAACTCGCCCGCCACTACCAGGCCCTGGTCACCATCGCCTGCCTACAACTCTGGCTCCCCTGACATTGCGGACACGACCTAGGCGTGAGGCCGTGATGATCACTGACTACCTGTAGCGTTCATGCCGAAGGAAGCAGGCAGCCGAACCAGCAGCACAGGAGCGAAAGTGCCAGGTGGCATACGCGGCAGCATGACCGCACCGGAGGGCAGGGCGGAGGAGCCGCGTGTCGAGGCGGTGCCACCGTGGAAGTCGGTGCGGCGTACTGTCGCGGTGGTGTTCTTCGGCTGGGCGACAGCCGCTTGCACTGCCGGCCTCGCCTACCTGACGTTGGGGTCGGATTGGATCCCCATCACCGTCGGGGTGGTGCTGTGTCTCGCCTTCGCCGTGGCACTGATTCTGCTCCACCAGGCCCTGTGGCTGACGGTCCTGTCATCGGTGCCAGCGCTCTTCGTCCTCGTCGGGGCCGTGCAGTACGCGCCTGAGGCGGCACTGGAACTGCGCGGTGTACGGGAACGTGTCGTAATCGTGGCCGACAGCGCGGCCGGAACGTCCAGTGACAGCCACCGCTTCACCCTCCGGGCCGCAGACGGAGATGAGATGGAGGAGAAGCTGGTCTTCGACGGCGCCGTGTGGGCTCCGAAGGTGGGTGACCAGCTCGACATCATGCGTGATCCAGAGGGAGCTGTGCCCATAGAGCAGGCAGATGATGTGGACGCCGCGGGTCGGCTGGAGGGCCTGATCGCCGGCACGGTGGGCTGGACGCTGATCGCGGTAATGGCAGGCTGGCGCGGCCATGTCCGCCGCCGCCGGGGCCGTGGCGAGTCCTTGCTGCTCCGACTCGCATGGTGACGGTGGCGCACGCGTGGGGACCGGGCTGTCGACAGCGTCGTGGACGCCCCGGGGCGCTCACGCCCGACCTCGAGGGCGGCGGCGGCCGTGCTCTTCGAGAACCGCACCTGGCACGCGTAAGAGGAGGTCGGCTATGGCCGGTTCTTCGCCGCCGGCCACATCGCGGCAGCTGCTGCTCCCCCGCAACCCCGGCGGGCGGTGCGGTCTGCTCAGGAGCCGTGCCGGTGGGGTGTTGTGCGCCGGGTGATGCAGTGTGTGCTCTTGTGCGCCCCTTTGATATACCGCCTCTGCGGCCGGTGCGGGGATAGCTTCGTTGCCAAATGTCCCAAGTGGCGGGCCAGGCCCGCCGGGCTGAAATGGAGTGTTGGCTTGCTGAAGCGTGCGGGGTTGTCGGTGGCTACGGCTGCCGTGCTAGCTGGGGCTGTGGTGCCGGTCGGTCTGGCGAGTGAAGCTTTCGCCACTGGGGCCAAGGCGAGGGCGTGCAAGTCGTCGGTGGACGGAACGTACTGCGGCTACTACTCGGGGTCGGCGTACACCGATCGTGGTGATGCGGGGGCCAAGGTGAAGGAGATCCAGGCGCTGCTGATCCAGCATCACGGCTACTCGGTGGGCCCGAAGGGTGTGGACGGTTACTTCGGGGCGGGAACGGAGTCTGCGGTGAAGCGACTCCAGAAGGGCCATGGGATGAAGGCCGACGGCATCGTGGGTGCGAAGACGTGGGACAGGCTGCGTGGGGAGCCGGTGGATCGCTGAGCGCGATCATCTACGGCTGAGGCCCGTTCCGCCGACGGGTAAACCGCCACAATTCAGCTCAACGAAGAGGGGCGACGCGGAGGCGGGACCGCCCGCAGCAGCTCCCACAGCGGCCGGGACACTGACGCCCACACCGCCAGCGTCTGCCGGTCGACCACGTGCAGCCGCTGCTCCTTGGCGAACTTCACGGCCGGGCCGCTCACCCGGCCGTTCGTCACGATCACCGCGACGTCCGCTCCGTGGACCTGCCGCGCCGTCCCGTTGAGCACCTGCAGGTCCGGCGTACCGACCGCCGAGCCCTGCGCGCCGTTACGGCGGTGCTTGCACTGGATCACCCAGCGTCGCCCGAAGGGATCGGTCGCCTTCACGTCTGCCCCCAGGTCGCCGCGTCCGCCGACCCGCTGGGCGTCCCGGCAGCCGTCCCGGCGCATCAGGTCCCGTACCGCGTCCTCGAACCGGGTGTGGTGCAGCGCGTCCAGCTGAGACAGCCCGTAGCGCAGCCCCTGCGCGCGTACGACGTCCCACCGGGCCTGTTGCTGTCGGTTGTAGACCCAGCCGGCGCCCGCCAGCCCGGCGAGCACCAACGCGACCACCAGGACCCACCAGTGCGCCAACAGCCAGTTGACCACCATGACCACCAGGCCGATGACCGCGGCCGCCACCATGAGTAAGCCGATCAGCTGGGCGTCCTTCTGCTGCTGCCGCCTGCTGGGCCGTCGCGTACGCCGCCGTGCTGGCGGCCGTCGACGGGCCACCGCTGACCCTCGGGCGAGGGGAACCGGATCGGGTAGGACACCGTGGGCCGCGGCTGCTGAATCCGTGGCGGTGGGGCGTTGTCGAACCGGATCGGGTACTGCACCGTCGGCTGGGGCCGAGGACTGTTGCCGTCAGGCAGGGTCACGTTGCCGTTGCCCATGCCCACGACGGCTAACCCGACGATGGCTAAGATCGTCATCTCCCGTCGGCCGCCCGCCGCCCACCGCGAATGCTGGCGAACCCTCGTGCCGTCCGACCGCTCATACTCTCTGAGTGAGTGTTTTTGAACTCTGGCCGTGAGGGGCGTACGGCTGGATGATCTGGCTCGTGGCGGCTGACGGGATGGCTCGGCGGTACTGCCGGGAGTGTGGTGATCCGCTGCCGGTGTCGATGGCGGCGGAGGCGGTGTTCTGCTCGGGTCGGTGCAGGTCACGGCGGTGGCGGAGGCTGCGGCGGACCCGGCAGCGGGTGATCGCGATGCAGCGGGGCAAGCGGGCGGAGTGCCCGGTATGCGGCCGGCCTTGGACGGTGGGGGTGGAGCGGTCGAAGTCGGCGGTGTACTGCTCGGACCGCTGCCGGGTGCGGGCCTGCCGCCAGCGGCAGGCGTCGCGGAACGGTGTTACGGAAACGCCGTAGGCGAACGCCTCGCTGTCACCGCCAACACCGCATGTTTTGCAGGCAGGGTTGGCGGTGGCCGGAGGGTGCTTCGAGCGCCCCCGGTCCGCGCTCTGCCTCCGCGTGTCGCGCCCGCGCCACCGTGGACTGTGACCGGGGCCAGCGCCTCGTTGACCGGTCCCATTGTGGGTGGCCGGGCCGTGCCCGGGGCAAGGACGGTGGTCGTGATGGCCGACCGGATCGGGAACGTCACCCGGCAGCGTTACGAACAGATGGTCACCAGGCCAAGGAACTGATCGCGCAGGTCGCGAAGGCACAGTTCGCCCTCGGTGACATGGCGTTGGAGATCGAGCCGATGAGGTCGGTGGGCGGGTCCATGCCGAACGGCACGGACGACCTGTTCACCGTGACGGAGTCGTTGCAGATATTCGCAGACGACATCGGCGTCGCCAGGACGACGGTGGAGGACTGGCGGTGGACCGCCAACCGCTGGCCGGCGGACAAACGCAGGGAAGGGGTGTCGTTCACCGTCCACCGCATCCTCGCGTCGGTCGCGGACGAGGCCGAACGGTGGGCGGCGATCGAGGACGCCCCCTTCAACCCCCGCACCGGAGCCCGCCAGTGGACACCGGACGGTGCGAAACGGCTGGTCGGCCAACGGGTCGAACACCCCGTGACGGTCGACGAGAAGGTCCAGGCCGTCGCCGACCTCACTCGGGATGACGAAGTCGCCGCCCAGGTGGCGGCCGACCTGTTCAAGCGGCCGGAGGTCACCGAGCACGTCACACCGGCCGACCGGATGCGGGTCGTCACCGAACTGACCAGGGACGACACCGTCGCCCAGAAGGTGACCACGGACATGCTGCGCCGGCCGACGGTGGCCCGGACGGTGATGCGCGATGACGCTGCGCGCATGCTCGTCAACCGCGCCCAGTTCGACAACTCCGAGGAGACCAGGGAACGGATCCGCGAGACCACACCGGCCGTCCGCAAGATCGAGCACACCATCGAGTACCTCGACCTGGTGGGCACCTGCCACGGCTTCGTGGCCACGCTGGGCCGGCTGGTCCCCCGCATGCGAGGGCAGGAGTTCACCGACGACGAGCGCGAGACCGTGAGGCGGCAGATCGGCCGGGTCCGCGCTGCGGCCGACTGGCTCGAAGGAGCCGTCGACAACGGAGAGTTCACCCTCGACGAGCAGCTCGCCCAGCTCCTCAAGGGCGAGTAGGCCATGGCCCGCAGCCCGGCCCAGCCGCTGTCGGAGCACTACGGCGACCTGGTCCGCGTCGCGCTGATGGAAACCAGGCCGGCCGGCCTGCACACCGTCCAGCTCGTTGCCGCCACGAGGCTGAAGCAGTCCCAGGTCCAGCGCGGTATCCGGCACCTTCGCGATGTCGGCGCCGCGGAGAACCTCACCCCGATCACTTGGCGGCGCAAGGACGGCTACATGTTCTCGGACGACCCCGCGGACTGGATCGAGTACGAGAAGAAACAGCTCGCCCAGGCCCTCGGCCGCCTCACCCGGATGATCACGGGCACGCTCGCCCCGCACCTGGCCCGCTGCCCCGACGACGAATGGGCCCAACTGGTATCCGCCCAGCTCACCGGGGTTACCGCGACCCTCGCCCAGCTCTCGAAGTAACCCCGCCCCTCTTCTTCTGCACCATCGACGAGTCCGCCATGCCGAACCCTGCCCGCCGTCGCCGCTACCCGTCCGACACCCGATCGCCGAATGGGCCCTTCTCGAACCCCTGCTGCCGGTCCCGGCCTGCCAGACCAAGACCGGCGGGCATCCCGAGAAGTGGCCCCGCCGGCAGATCGTCGACGCCATCCGCTACATCACCGACAACGGCGCGAAGTGGCGCGCGCTGCCGTCCGACTACCCTCCGTGGGAGACGGTTTATGGGTTTTTCGCCCGCTGGAACCGCCGCGGCGTCGTCACCTTCATCCGTGACCAGCTCCGCCGTCGTCTCCGCACTGGCCTGGGGCGATGCCCCTATCCGGTCACGCTGATCGTCGACTCGCAGTCGGTCAAGGGGGCCACCACGGTTAGCCGGGCAACTCGCGGATTCGATCCCGCGAAACTGATCAATGGACGGAAGAGACACATCGCGGTGGACACGAAGGGCTTCCCCGTGATGATCATGGTGACGCCCGCCGACATGCAGGACCGGGATGCGGCGCGCGAACTGCTCTGGCGACTGCGTCTCACCCACCCGCAGGTCACCCAGGTCTGGGCCGACTCCGCCTACGCCGGCAAGCTCGTCGACTGGGCCGAGGACTTCCTCCACATCACCCTCAAGACCGTCTCCCGCCCCAAGGGTGCCAAGGGGTTCGTCGTCCTCCCGCGTCGCTGGCGTGTTGAGCGCACATTGGGATGGATCATGAACGCCCGCCGCAACGCACGGGACTACGAGCGCCTTCCGCAGCACTCCGAGGCCCACCTGAACTGGTCACTCATCACCCTCATGACCAGGCGACTGACCCGGAAGAAGCCCACCTCCGGCTGGGCGAGGAAGCCGAAGCCCATCGACTGAGCCGTTCCATTAGAAGGCGTGAAACGCCTCGAAGGGCGGCTCGAACGCTGGGTCAGGCAAGCGCATGGCCTTGCAGCGCATCGCTGGCTCGGCCGTGACATCAGCGGCAACCGCCGTCAGAGTGCCGCCCGCGAAGGCGCCGGGAATCACCGTCCACCCCAGGTTCTGCTCGTAGTACCGGATGGCGGCCTCCACTGATGGCGCCCCAGCATCGTCCATAACGATCAGCCCACCAGGTCGGACGATCTTGCGCAAGAAGTACAGATCGACGAAGACTTCATGGAACCGGTGGCTACCGTCCACGAATGCCGCGTCGGTCACGAGACCTTCAGTGAGGAGTTGAGGGAGCGCGATCGACGAAGGCGCGGGCATGAGCGAGGCTATCGAGTCCAGTCCCGCGGAGCGCAGCAGGTCCCATCCAACATTGGACCAGTCACGTTCTTGAAACGGGTCGATAATGATGTGCCGGGGACGCGGCGCGCTTACGGTGACCAGCGCTTCGCCGATCGCGAGCGCGGAACTGGCGTAGGCGAGACCGACCTCGACAATCGTCTGCACGCCCTCGGAGATCAACAAGTCGCGCAGCTGGTCGCAATCACCTTCGGGCACCGTGACTGTCTCGAAGTCCGCCTCGCGGTCCCGCGTCCACGGCGGCCCTTCCTGCGCGAGTCGGCGACGTACCTCCTGGATCCGCGTCCTACGTTCATCCGATTTCCCAGTACTGGCCACCCCACCACGCTACGGGCACACCCTCTCTGAAGGTGAAGGATTAAAAACACTCACTTACAGCGGCTAACAAAATGAGCGTTGAGGCCTGCGCTTACAGGTATCCAGGATCACCGTCGGCGTTGAACTTTGTCAGGGAGCGCTCCAGTAGCTCCAGAAACTGTCGGAGGTCATCGGCCACCTTGTCGAACTCTGGTTCGTCCAGCGACGCCGTCCGCGTCCGGTAGACGGCCCCATCGGGCCCCGCGACGTAGATCAGGCCGCCGCCATTCGAGCCCATGACCAGGCCACGAGCCTTTTGGTCCGTGCCGACGTCGACAATGCCGTGCTCCTGGAGCCGCAGCAGGAGGTCACCGGCCGGATCGAGGAAGAGGCCGTTGCCGACGTCCTCCCAGGTGACATCGCCGATGCTTTCGTAGAAGGTGGCCAGGTCAGCTGGTGTAGGGGTGATTTGGGCGAGCGTGCGAGCCGCGGCTTGATCGTCGTGGTCGGCCGGCCGGACCTGGTTGGTCCCAGGGGGGAAGCCGTGCCGATGTTCGAACTCGCCTGTCATGGCCGTGAGAGTCCCGGAAACTCTGTCTGTCCACGAGGCCAGCCAGGCAGGCGAAAGCGATCGGTCACTCATGAGGCCGGATCATGGCATGAGCCACGGACATCCATGGAGTGCCTAGCGCGGTTCCAGTGTCAGCGCAATGTCCCGAGCTGCCGGTGGGTGATGAGGCAGCAGGCGAGTTTGAGTAACGCTTCGTGGATGTCGGCTCGCCGTTCCCAGCGGATGCGCAGGCGACGGAAGCCGTGCAGCCAGGCAAAGCTCCTCTCCACGACCCAGCGGTAGGTGCCCAGTCCGGTGCCGTGCAGGGTGCCGCGGCGGGCGATCGCGGGCACGATGCCGCGGGCGCGGACCTGGTCCCGGTAGATGTCGTGGTCGTACCCGCGGTCGGCGAACAGCGAGTCCGGCTTCCGGCGAGGATGACCGACCCGGCCGCGGACCGGCGGGATTGCGTCGAGCAGGGGCAGGAGCTGGGTGACGTCGTTGCGGTTGCCGCCGGTCAGCAGCACCGCGAGAGGGGTGCCGTGTCCGTCGGTGATCAAGTGATCCTTGGAGCCGGCTCGTCCCCGGTCGACCGGCGATGGGCCCGTGTGCTGCCCCCTTTTAGCGCCCTGACGTGCGAGGAGTTGACCACACAGCGGGACCAGTCCAGACGTGCGGCCGCGTTCAGTTCGGCCAGCAGGATCTCGTGTAACCGCTGCCAGACGCCGGCCTCGTTCCAGTCCCGCAGCCTGCGCCAGCACGTCATGCCCGACCCGAAGCCGAGGTCCTTGGGCAGATACTCCCACTGGATCCCGGTGTGCAGCACGTACAAGATCCCGCACAGCACCGCCCGGTCCGGCAACGGCTTGCGACCCGGATACCGGAACCTGCGCTCACGCTGCGGCAGCAGCGGCTCCACACGGTCCCACAACTCATCCGACACGATCCACGGCAACGTCCCCACACCGAACCGAACGCTCAACTCCCGTGCCGGACACGGCAACCAGGACTGATCCACCTCATTGTGTTAGCCGCTGTTACTGAGGTTGAACTCGTGGAGTCGTAGGGGCTGACGGCTCGTCGCCTGTGCGGTATCACCGGGGCATGCGGTATCCACAAGGGGGCGGGCTGACCGCCGAACGGCAGCAGTTCCGCGAGGAGTTACGGCTCAAGGCGGCCGAGAGGTTCGCCCGGGGCGAGGCGAGCTCGGTGATCGCCAAGGACCTGCGAGTCAGCGTCCGCTCCGTGCAGCGGTGGCGGCAGATGTGGGACGAAGGCGGACCGCGAACTCTGCGGTCACAGGGGCCGGCGTCGCTTCCGAGGCTGAGCGAGAAGCAGTTCGCCCAGCTGGAGGCGGAGCTGGTCGAAGGGGCCGGCCGCGCACGGCTGGGAAGACCAGCGCTGGACCCTGAGCCGCGTGAAGACGGTGATCGGCCGGCGCTTCCACCTGACCTACACCATCCAGGGCGTGCGCAAGCTCCTGGTGCGCAACGGCTGGTCCTGCCAGGTCCCGGCCCGACGGGCCATGGAACGGAACGACGAGGCAGTAGCCGGGGGGGTCAAGGAGGTGTGGCCCTGCGCGGAAGACTCGCGGCGGCCCGTGGAACCTGGCTCGTCTTCGAAGACGAAGCCGGATTCTCCATGACGCCGCCGCAGGCGAAGACCTGGTCACAGCGCGGCCGGACCCCAGTCGTGCGGGTCCGCGGCCGCTCCCGCAGACGCATCTCCATCGCAGCGCTGACCTGCTACAAGCCCGGCCACCGCTCCCGGCTGATCTACCGGCCGCGAAGGGACGACGGCCCACGCGACGGCCGCAAGAGCTTCTCCTGGCGCGACTACCGGAACCTGCTGATCGCAGCCCACCAGCAGCTCGGCGGCCCGATCGTGCTCGTCTGGGACAACCTCAACGTCCACAAGGCCGCCGACCTGAGGGAATGGGCCGCGACCCGGGACTGGCTGACCGTCTACGACCTGCCGCCCTACGCCCCCGACCTCAATCCCGTCGAGGGAATCTGGTCCCTCCTACGACGCGGCTGGCTCTCCAACGTCGCTTTCTCCACCCCCGAACACCTCGTCCAGCGCATCCGACGCGGCCTACGGCACATCCAGTACCGCAGCCACCTCATAGACGGCTGCCTCACCGAGACCGGCCTGACCATCAGACCCGCCTGAACAACCCAGCGACATCACGAGTTCAACCTCAGTAACAGAATGCCTCGTGTGTAGCGTGGCTGGTTCCTTCGTGGCCCGAAACTGAGGTGTCCTAGAGTCGCCGCATGCGGCGAAGGACGGGATTGGCGATAGCTGGGGTTGCAGCCCTGGCTTGGGGCGAGTGGCTGAACTGGCGCTGGTCGCGGGCGCTCGTGGGGAGTAGCGGGGGCACCTCCACGGCCGTGGTGGTGTTGGGGTACCGGAATCCCCAAGTGACGGCGAACTTGATCAACCGATGGCGAGTCCGTGCTGGAATCCGCTCCATCGCCGCTGACGGTGCGCATGGGACCTGGGTGATCTTCAGCGGCGGTGCGACCAGCAGCGGCGCCACTGAGGCCCAGCTGATGGCTGGCTACGCGAAGTCGGTGCTTGCTTTCGACGGCACGGTGCTCCTCGAAGAACAAAGCGCGACGACCTGGGAGAACATCACGAACGTGATCCCACTGCTTGAAGACGTGGATCGCATCAAGATCGCCTCCCAGCCAGCTCATGCTCTCAAGGCCCGTGCGTACTTGCGGCGACAGCGCCCTGATCTTGCAGGGAGGCTGGTGCGCGCGGAGGACTACCGCCCTGGCGAATGGATTGTCGTCAAACCGTTGTTGGCTCTGTACGGACTGTGGACACTCCGCGGCCTCAAGGCCGAAGAGCGGAGGGTCCCGCTGTAGACATCCGCTTCGCCTGGGCTCAAGCCTGATGGTTCTTGAGCCGGCGCCAGCAGATGATGCTGCATCCCAGAGTGAGGAAGGCTTCGTGGATGTCGTCGCGGATCTCCCAACGGATCCGCAGGCGGCGGAACCAGTGCAGGTGAGCGAACGTGCGCTCCACGACCCAGCGTTGGGCGCCCAGACCGGAGCCGTGCTCGATGCCGCGGCGGGCGATCAGCGGCTTCACGCCGAGATGCCAGACAAGACGGCGGTAATTGTCGTGGTCGTAGCCGCGGTCGCCCAGCACCACGTCCGGGCGACGCCGGGGCCGGCCGCGCTTGCCTCGCACCGGCGGCACGGCCTGGAGGAGTGGAACCAGCTGGGTGACGTCGTTGCGGTTGCCGCCGGTCAAGGTGGCGGCGAGCGGTATGCCGGTAGCGTCGGTGATCAGGTGATGCTTACTGCCCGTCCTGCCCCGGTCGACAGGGCTTCGTCCCGTCTTGGTCCCCCTTTAACGCCCGGATGTGCGAGCCATCGACCGCCGCCCGGGAGAAGTCCAGGGCGTTCGCGCTGCGGAGCTTGGCGAGGAGCACCTCGTGCAGCCGGGGCCACACCGCGGCCTCAGTCCACTCGGCCAGACGGCGCCAGCAGGTCATACCCGAGCCGAAGCCGAGTTCCTGCGGCAGGTGTTCCCAGGCGATCCCGGTGTGCAGCACGAACAGGATGCCCTGGAACACCAGCCGATCCGGATGCCGCTTGCGCCCGGGGTGGCGGGCCCGGCGTTCAACCTTCGGCAGCAACGGCTCGATCACGGCCCACAGCTCGTCGTTAACTTCCCACGGCTTCGACCTCGTCACCCCGCACCCCCAGATCATCAGGCTGGGAGTGATCCAACCATCTCGAAGATCATTTCGTTAGGAGTTCTTAC
Source organism: Streptomyces sp. NPDC008137 (assembly GCF_042957035.1). NCBI lineage: Bacteria > Bacillati > Actinomycetota > Actinomycetes > Kitasatosporales > Streptomycetaceae > Streptomyces > Streptomyces sp. NPDC008137. The sequence continues at coordinate 10,569 of NZ_JBIBHN010000032.1, forward strand.
AGCAGCTGTTGTGGTCCTACCGGTCCGTCCGTTGGTGCGAAGGAGCATGCAGCATCCCGACCCCAGTAGGCAGCGGAGACGGGTGGGCACGCTCGTACTGGTCGTGCCAAGCAGCGATCGTGAAGAACAGCGCAAGGGCTGCCAAGAGCAGTTGGACCGCACCTGCGAAAGGATGTGCGGAGCACAGGAAGATCACGGCGATCACGAGCACGCCCAACGTGAACCCGCCGAACCAGAGGACCGGAACCCAGTCCATCGCGGGTGCCGCTGTTTGCTCGTCCGCACTCCCCCATCCACGGATGATCGACGACAGCCCCAGCAGAAGGGCGACCGGGATTTCGATGAGCAGCATGATCAGGCTTATGCAGCCACCTGCAAACCCGTCGCCGCGCAAGTCCGAAGGCTTCCCGGGGCGGTCATCGTTCTCCGGCAAGCGCGTTACACGCGTACTCCGCTCGAAGCGCATGATCACACGCTCGTACGCGACGCCGTGCATTGCATCGCGATTCATCAGGCCGAGACCGAGCCGTGGCCGAGCTGAGCATCGCATCCCATAGGGCCCCTTGGCAGGTGAAGCGGGTAGCTCCAGCCCGGCGATGTAGCGGATGCGGCAGTCGCTTTGGTTTCGGTCGGTGATGTCGGTGCAGTCGACGTATTGGTCGATCGCGCCGATCGGTGGCAATGCGCGGAGGGCGGGATCGCTGATCGTGCCGATGAGGGCATCGGTGAAACGACGGGCGTCCAGGAGCAGAAACTGGTGGCTTTGGTACCGCGCCGTCGCAGGTAGGCGCGGTTGTCGCGGCTGGAGTACGCCTTGTCCCCGCGGACGCGGTCCGGTCGGCTGCGCGGTCGGCCCGGTCCACGCCGACGGATGCGTAAGCCGTCCAGCACCGGGGCGAACATCGGGCTGTCACCCCGCTGCCTGGGCGAGGTCTCCCACGTCAGCGGGCGGGGCCGGTCGTCGGAGAGCAGATAGACCCTGCAGTGCGCCGTCCGGGTCGCCACCATCCGCCTCGATCTGCAGCTCTTGCGGGACGGGTGGGCCAGGGCCCGAAGTTCCGGCAAGTCCGGCCAGGTGACTGCGGTCCGGGTCCGGAACAGCACCCCGTTGACCACCTTCCGGTGGCCCGCCCACTGCCTCGCCCGGCTTGCCGTGACCAGTCAGAAGAGGCTCGATCTCCTGCCACTGCGTATCCGTCACAGTTTGTGGCGCCGCACGGAAGGCTGCTGCCCGGTCGGCTGCGAGATCCACCCAGCCGACCAAGAGCCATCGGAAACGGCCTAAGCGTTGGCGTGGCGGCGCCGGGTCATCTTTCGTGGAGCGGCGTGGTGCGCGGGCTCGCTCGGATCGGCCGCATGCCGGCGCCACAGCCATAGCGACGTCATGGACAGCAGAGTGGTGAAGATGACCAGGAACACCGCTGATACCCACATCTGCCGGCTTCCAGGGTCTGCCCACCCCGCCGATGCTGCCGAGGCGGCCCACAAGGCGGCGCCCCCGGCGTAAAAGGTGCGGATCCTGCGCAGCTGCCGCAGGGCTCGTACGGATTCGGCGTGATCAGTTTCCGGTGCCATGGCGGCGCAGGTACCCCGATACGCGTCCCCATCACTCCGGTCGCTCAGGTCCTGTCGCGCTGGGTGTAGTAGAGACGGGTGGTCAGGTAGCTCGAGTACACGGCGGGTTCGTAGACCCTGTCGGGGTCGTATTCGATGGTGGTGGTCGTCGACGAGCCGTAGTACAGGCTGGTGGTCTCCTGGAAGCCTGTTCCGTCGCGGCGGATGTAGGTGAGGATGGTGGTGGAGCGGGTTTCGTCGGTCGTGGAGCGGTCGCCGATCCGCCAGCCCTTCTCGCCGTCGTCGACCAGTTGCCTGCGCCAGTTCCGCCGCATCCGGCGCTCCGGCTGAATGGATGTCAGTGCCAAAGCCCTGGCGAATTCCGTCCCGGTGAGGGACGGGACGACGAATCCCGGCTCGTCGAACGTACCCTCCATCCAGCGGGCGAACTGCTCGACGGTCATGGGGATGCGGCGTTCCTCGCGACGTCTTTGGTCCTGCCTTGAGATGATCACGGCTTCGTAGTCGTTCCAGACCACCTCGGACAGATCCCGGTCGGGAAAGGTGAGTTCGTTGGCGCAGAGCAAGGCGAGCATCCGTTGGTCGCACTGGCGGGCGTACTCCTCCGCGCTTTCCTGGGGGCCTGGACGCGGTGTGTGTGCGTGGTCGTGGAGGTATCGCGCCACCTCTCCCAGGGCACCGGCCCGTTCGACCTCGCCAGAGGTGATGACGGTCTCCTGCGGGACGGTACGGGCGAGGGCGGTGGACTGAGTGGTGAGGTCACCGTAGGGGACTGTCTGGAAGCGGACAGGGCCGGGGCTGAGCGTGAGGCAGGCGGCGTCCACGCCGGCCTGTGGGGCGTGGACGTATCCGATGATCCAGCCTCTTTCCAGGCCCGATTCGTCCTGCGGATCATCGAGGCCCGGGTCTCCGGCGGCGGACATGATGGCGAGGAACAGGTCTGCCCGGGGATCGAGCAGGGCGCGCAGGGCGGTCTCGAACTGCTGGATCCAGGCCGTCCGGGGTGGGATTCTGCGGCTCAACTGCTCCCGGGCCTGCTGGCGGAGGTTGTCGATATCGAATGCATCGTTCATGGGTGACCCTGTCTGCCGGAGTCGCCGGTTACAGGAGCATGCTTCCCCATCCATGCCCGGCGCACGGTGGAAATCAGGAGAGGGGAGCCCTGGAGGGGCGAAGTTGATCTCACCGAGGTGGGCCCTGCGTCGCATCTGTTCGCGCACGAGCGCTGGTGCCGGCTGTGTGTCAGTTGCCGTACGGACTCGTCACCGTCGGGCCCCGTGGATTATTTGGATCGGCCTGCGCATGCTTCGGGTCGGACGGGCTCGCTCCGGCCGGTCGCGGGCGGGGGGCGGCCCCGTCCGCGGGTCGACGGCGTAGTCCCGGTGGGCTACGCCGACGAGCGTGTGCTCGTTGAGGTGGGCCGCAGGCCGCGATGCAGCTCGGTGAATCGGGCTTGGAGGTCGAGGTGGGTGCGAGCCACGTACGCGGTGTTGTTCCACCAGAGGTAGGTGCCCTGGAACTCCTGGCGGTGCTTCATGGCCAAGAAGTCGTGCGAACTGTGCCTGGGGGTGGGCGGCGCTGTCGCGGGCAGCGACGACCGAGCCTCCGTGGTCGTCGAAGCGGTGCTGTGTGGGGCGGCGTGAGTGCCGTGTTTGTGAGGCCGGCCCGAGCGGGGTGAGGACGAGTCCTGTCCGAAGGGGTTTCATGATCCCAGGTTCTCGTTCCGGAGCGGCGTCGCCCATCTAGTGGTTCTCCGGATCCGGGGTGCGGAGGACCGCCGGCCCGTGAGGGGTTCTCCGTGCCTCGGCGGGGAGGGGACTCAGGTCCTGGAAGCGGTCGTCCCGGTGCCGGCCCAGCGCATGGCGATGCCGGCACCCAGGTACAGCACGGCTACGACCAGCAGGAGTGTCTGATAGCCCGTCAGCAGGGCCAGGTACTCGAGGGCGCCTCCGGTCAGGGCGCCCAGGAGGTTCGCGCCGAAGGCGGAGGTCGGGTCCGGGGCGAGGGCCAGGCGGTCCGAGAAGATGAGGTTGGCGCAGAAGATGGGGGCGAAGGCCAGGGCGATGGCGGAGGCGAGGCGGGCGGGGAACGGCAGGGACAGGACGGCTTCCGCCGGGACCAGCCAGGCTGCCGCGAGGGAGCTGAAGAGGAGAAGCTGCAGCAGGATCTGGTTGACGTGCCGTAGTTTGCGCCGGACTTCGACCGCGGCCAGGACCGCCAGGAGTACGCCGATGAAGACGAGGGCGTTGACCAGCCAGGTGGTGCCGAAGTAGAGCGCGAAACCGATGACGTTCTTGGTTTCGAGCAGCATGAAGGCGGCGCCCAGCAGGAACATGTCGGTGTAGCGGATGGTGTTCTTGACGCGTACCCCGGCCAGGCGCACCGACAGGAGCGTGACCAGCAGCATGGTGCCGAGCGCGCCCAGGTAGAGGGTGGGGATGCCTCGGTGGAGCAGGTAGGGGAAGGGGTGGTCGTCGGTCGCGGCCGCCGGGACCGTGCCGCTGGGGCGCCAGGTCTGGTCGCAGGACTGGTCTGCGGGGGTCATGCCGGCCACCAGCACGGCCGCGTTGCGTTTGAACGTCGTCACGCAAGGGGGGTGGCCGTAGACGTCGTCGAGGGTGCCGGCGAAGCGGTCGACCAGCCAGCTCTTCCGGTAGTAGTTGTACATGGCGAACGCGCCGTCGGGGGTGAGATGGTCGCGTGCGGCCTCGAAGGCCTCCCGGGTGAACAGGTAGCTCTCCAGGCGCAGGTTGCTCGCGCCGGCCACCAGCGTCAGCGAGTCCGGCAGGGCCAGGACGATGAGGTCGTACTTGGTGTCCGTCCGCTCGAGGAAGGCCCGGCCGTCGTCGATGTGGACGTGCACCCTGGGGTCGTCGTAGGGCTTCGCGGGGTGCAGTTGGGCGCCGATCTGCTGCAGTCGGGGGTCGATCTCGACCGCGTCCACGTGTTCCGCCCCGTATGCCAGTGCTACCGCGACGTCGTTGCCGTTGCCGGCCCCGATGACCAGCACGCGTTCGTGGGGGTTGTGGGGCGTCTGTTCGTAGGCCTCCCGGTAGGGCGAGTTCTGGCGCATCAACACCGGGAGGGGCGCGGTGCTCTGGTGCGGGACGCCGTTGGCGGAGATGTAGTAGGTCCGGGTCGTGGTCGGTGAGGGTTCGAGCTGGATCTTGTAGTAGGGCGACCAGGTGATACCGGTCGTCGTCGACTCCAGGAACAGCACGGCGACCATCGCCGTCAGGGGGATGGCGTGGAGCAGTGTGTCGCGCCGGCCGCCGAGGATCAGCAGGGCCACGGCGGCGAGTACGCCCCAGACGACCGAGGGGGCGCGGAGCCAGGACAGTACGGCGAAGGACACCGAGCCGGTGAGGCTGCCGAGCAGGTCGTAGCGGTAGGCGTTGAGTGAGGGGAGCAGGCGGAAGAGGTCGGCGGTGATCTTGCCGATGCCGGCCATGATCGCCGCGGTCAGCAGGAAGATGACGGGCAGCGTCAGCCACTCGGGCAGGCCGGTGGTCTTGACCGCGGTGAAGTAGATGACCTGGCCGCTGCTCTGACGCACCTGTACGGGGAACTCTCGGACCAGGACGACGAGAAGCACGAGCGGGACCGGTGTCCAGCGTTTGAGCCAGTGTCCGCGCTCGGCGGGAATCAGGAACCCGATGCCGATACCGAGGAACGATCCCAGCAGGATGAAGTTCGAGAAGTAGCTGAGGTGGACGACGTTGGCGCCCGCCCATCTGATCAGTGCCAGCTCGACGAAGAGCATGGTGCTGCTGGCCAGCATGAGTCTCAAGCGCACCGAGCTTTCGGTTTGCCCGGTTTCGACCCGCTTCATACGCATGCACAGTGCCAGCTTCGGAGCGGCGAGTCGAGGTGCCTTGCCGGTGAGTGCTAGGACGCGTCGCGGGGCGGGGCCATGGCCCAGCGGATGCCCGCGGTCACGGCGGTGCCGAGTGGGCGGACGCACGGGCCCTCGGCGACGGGGAGCCGGGGCAGCCGCAAGTCGCGCGAGGCCCAGAGCGGCAGGAGGGAGACGGCGTTGGCGGCGATGACGCCGTACGGGATGCGGGCGAGGAGCGGGACGGGCGGGTTCAGGAGCAGGAAGCGGGCCGAGCTGCGCGCCTCTTCGGTGGCGCGCAGCTCGCCGCGGTAGGCGGCCAGGCGGGCGGCGAGTTCGGCGGCGTTCACCGGCGGGTCCGGGACGCCGAGCGCGGTGGCGATGCGTGCCATGTCGGCGACGTAGGCGTCGCGTCCCTCGCTGTCGAGGGGGTGCGCCCCGTATTGCTGGTGGGCGCGCAGGAAGCTGTCGACCTCGGCGATGTGCACCCAGCACAGCAGGTGCGGGTCCGAGGCGGAGTAGGGCCGGCCGTCGGCGGTGGTGCCGCGCACCGTCTCGTGGACGGCTCGTACGCGGTCGCAGGCTTCCTGGGCGCTGCGGGCGGGCCCGTAGGTGGTGACGGCCAGGAAGGTGCTGGTCCGCTGCAACCGTCCCCACGGATCGCCGCGGAAGCCCGAGTGCCCGGCCACGGCGGCCATGGCCAGGGGATGAAGCGACTGGAGCAGCAGGGCCGACAGACCACCGATGAACATCGCGGCGTCCCCGTGCACCCTCCTGACGGGACGCTCGGGGCCGAACCAGCGGGGGCCGGGGGTGCCGTGAATGCGCGCGCGGTTGCCCGGGCCCTCCGGACCCGCCACGCGGGAGAAGATCCCCCTGCCGATCCGGTCACGCAGCGAAAGGCCGCCTTCCGCGAGCAGTCTCCTGGGCATCACGTCCTCCTGACCAGGGCGACGGACGGATCAGTTCCCGCTATGACTTCTTCTGCCCCGGTTCACCGTTCGGAGGCCTTTCGCGGGCGCGGCAGCCGGGTGCGGTGGCGGACCGGCTCCACTAGCCTTGACACTGCTCGACGAACGTTCTGCACGGAACCTGTGCGTCCACCGCCGGCGGTCGGACGACCTAGGTGGGCGGATCATGAGGACACGGCCCGGGGGCGGGAGCAGGCGCCTGGGGCTGACGGGCACCTCGGTCCTGGCGAGCGGCTTCCTGGCGGTTCTGATCGGTGTCGCGTTCGCCGTCCTGCTGCAGGTCATCGGTGATGCTCGCGGCTTCACGGCCGACGCGCGGGCCTCTCGCGAGGCCATCACCGACGCCAGCACCCTGGAACAGCATCTGATCGACCTGGAGACCGGGCAGCGCGGCTTCGTCATCACCCGGGACGAGGCCTTCCTTCAGCCCTGGCAAGCGGCGCGGGAGTCCTATCCGACCGAGGCCAGGCGGTTCCTGGCGTCGGCGACCTCGCCGCAGCAGCGGCGGCTCGCGGGAGAGATCAACAGGGACATCGGCTCCTTCATCAGGGACTACTCGGTACCGCTGGTCGAGGCGGCCCGGCGGGACGACCCCGCGGCCTCGAGTCCGGCGGTGACGGCTGAGGGCAAGCGGCGGGTGGACGCGCTGCGGGCCCGGTTCACCACGTACATCACCGATGAGCGGGCCGAACTCCAGGATCGTCAGGACGCCACGGACTCCAGCGCCCAGCGGGCGGTGGTCGTGGCGTGCGCCGGGCTCGCCGGACTGACCGGGCTCATCGTCACACTCACCGTGCTCCAGCACCGGGCCATCGTGCGGCCGCTGCGGCGCGCGGCCGCGGCGGCCGGGCGACTGGCGAAGGGTGACCTGGAGGTACAGGTGCCCTCCAGCAGGGTGGAGGAGGTCGCCGCGCTGGCGGCGTCCTTCAACACCATGGCGGAATCGTTGCAGGACAGCCGCGCGCGGACCGAGGAAGCGCGTGAGCGTCTGGAGTTCCTGTACAAGCGGCTGGAGCTGCTGTACGGGGCGAGTGTGTCGGTGGGCACCGGGCTGGATGTGGAGCAGACGGCACGCGAGTTGGCGCGGGTGGCGGTTCCGGGGTTCGCCGACTTCACCACCGTGGACCTGCTGGAACCGGTTCTGCGCGGCGACGAGCCGACCGCCGGAGCCGATACGCGGTTGCGCCGGGTGGCCGCTGACGGGGTCAGGGACGATGCCCCCTTGGCGGGCCCGGCGGACTGGGTCTCGCCCCCGCACGAGGCGCGGGCGACGCTCTCCGGCGGGGCCCGGCTCGACGCGGACCTCCGGAACAGCACCGAGTGGGCGTCGGACCAGCCGGAGGCGGCGGCGCGTGTCCTCGCGTACGGCATCCACTCCCGGATCAGGACGCCGCTGCAGGCCAGAGGGGTGACTCTGGGCACGGTGGACTTCTGGCGCAGCCGGCCCGGTCGGTTCGGGCCCGACGATGTCGCCTTCGCCGAGGAGCTGGCCGCCAAGGCGGCGGTCGCCGTCGACAACGCGCGGCGCTTCACCCGGGAGCGGTCCACCGCGCTGGCGCTGCAGCGTCACCTGCTGCCGCAGCGTCTGCCCTACCAGACGGCCGTGGAGGTGGCCTCCCGCTACCTGCCCGCCTGGACGCGGACCGGGGTCGGCGGTGACTGGTACGACGTGATCCCGCTGTCGGGCAGGCGGGTCGCCCTGGTCGTCGGGGACGTCGTCGGACACGGTCTGCAGGCCTCCGCGGCCATGGGCCGGCTGCGCACCGCCGTGCGCACGCTGGCCGACGTCGATCTGCCGCCGGACGAGCTGCTCACCCACCTCGACGACCTCATCCTGCACCTCTCCGAGGGCGAGCCCGGAGACGACGAAGGGGAGGACGGCTTCTGGTTCTCCTCGGCGGACCTCGGCGCCACCTGCCTGTACGCGGTGTACGACCCGGTCTCCCGCCGGTGCACGCTGGCCACGGCCGGGCACCCGATGCCCGCTGTCCTGGCTCCGGACGGCACGGCCCGCATCGTCTCCGGTCATGTCGGACCCCCGCTGGGGGTCGGTGGTCTCCCCTTCGAGGCCACCGATCTGGAACTGGACGCCGGAAGTGTGCTCGCCCTGTACACCGACGGCCTCGTGGAGGCGCGTCACCGGGACATCGACGTCGGGCTGGCCGAATTGTGCGGTGCCCTGGAGCAGCCCGCGGAGTCTCTGGAGGAAGCCTGTGACACCGTGACCGGTTCCCTGCTCACCGACCGGGCGGCCGACGACGTGGCGCTGCTGCTGGCTCGTACCCGCGCTCTGCCGGCGGGCCATGTCGCGACGTGGCAGATCCCGGCGGAGCCGGTCCAGGTCGAGCGCGCTCGCAAGCTGGTCGTCGAGCAGCTCGACGCCTGGGGGCTGACGGAGGCGACGTTCGTCATCGAGCTGGTGGTGAGCGAGCTGGTCACCAACGCCATCCGTTACGGGCAACCGCCGATCCGGCTCCGGCTCATCCGGGATCACACGCTGATCTGCGAGGTGTCCGACACCAGCAGCACCGCCCCTCATCTCCGGCGCGCCCGGGCCTTCGACGAGGGCGGGCGCGGGCTGCTCCTCGTCGCCCAGCTCACCCAGGGCTGGGGCACCCGGCAGACGACCAAGGGCAAGACCATCTGGTGCGAGCAGGCGCTGCCCGCGGTGTGACGGCGCCGTGGGCCGGCGGACCGGGCCAGGGGGGCCGGTCGGGACGCCGAACAGGTGCGTTACATTTTGCTGTTCCTTGACCGCGATCATTCACGATCTCTCACGCTACGGAGCCGCCCACCCATGATCGACATCGTCAACGGACTTGGCAGGGCCACCGCTTACGGCGGACTGGGGCTGGTTCTGCTGGTCCTCGGTATCGTCCTGGTCGACGTGCTCACGCCCGGGAAGCTGGGCCGGCAGATCTGGGAGCAGCGCAACCGCAACGCCGCGATGGTGCTCAGCTCCGCGCTGCTCGGTATCGGCGGCATCGTGTTCACGTCCATCTGGACGACCTACGAGGACTTCGGCAAGGGGCTGGTCTCGACCGCCGCGTTCGGGCTGCTGGGTCTGGTGATGATGGCCGTGGCGTTCCTGGTGGTGGACCTGATCACGCCGGGGCGCCTGGGCGCGGCGCTGGTCGAGCCGGAGCCGCACCCCGCGGTCTGGGTGACGGCGTCCTGCAATCTCGCCGTGTCGGCCATCCTGTCGGCGTCCATCGCCTGACGCGGATCTCCCGGCGAGCTGTCCTGTCGGCCCCCTGCCGGACGTCGAGCGTCCGGCAGGGGGCCGACCGCTATCCGGTCGGCCCGCCGGACCCGGCCCGCTCCCCCGCCGGCCGCGCCAGCATGCCGACGGCCGCGGAGAACAGCCACGGCAGGCGTCGCGCGACGGGCACCAGCGCCGCGCGGGCCGGGAGCGGTCTCGTCGCCCCGAGGAGCGCGAGCGTCAGCCACCGGTAGCGCCGGGTGAGCTGCCGCCACTCCCTCTCGTAGGCCGTGAGGTCCCCTTGGGTGATGGCCCGGACCGCGGCGGACGCCTGCGCGAGTGCCAGGGCGATGCCCTCGCCGGTGAGGGCGTCGACGTAGCCTGCGGCGTCGCCCACGAGCAGCACCCGGCCGGCGGTGCGCGCGCTCGCGGTCTGGCGGAAGGGGCCGGCGCCCCGCACCGGTCCGGCGGGGCCGGCCCCGGCCAGTCGCTCCCTGAGCTCGGGGAAAGCGGCGAGGTGGTCGTCGTAGGGGCGGCGGGCGGTGGTGAGGACCGCGACGCCCACGAGGTCGTCGGCCACCGGGGTCACGTAGGCCTCGGCTTCGCGGGACCAGTACACCTCGACGTGGTCGCTCCAGGGAGGGAGCGGGTAGTGGCGCCGCAGCCCGTGCCGCCGGCGGGTCGGGTGCGGCTGATCGAGTCCGAGGGCGCGGCGGATCGGCGAGTGCAGGCCGTCGGCCGCCACGAGGTGGCCGGCGCGGGTGCCGTCGACCACCACAGCGTCACGGTCCTGCTCGACATGGCGTGCGGTGCGCTGGTCGACGCGTACGCCCGCCGCCAGCGCCGCCTCGCGCAGCAGCGCGTGCAGCGTCGTACGGCGTACTCCGCGCCCCGGGCCGGAGGTGAAGTCGGCGTCGACCCGGCGGGGCCCCGCGACGTAGCGGATTCCTCGCAGATCGCGCCCCGGCGGGTGTACGCCCAGTGCCGCCAGGGCGGCGACGGCGCCCGGCATCAGGCCCTCGCCGCATGCCTTGTCGACGATGCCGGCGCGCTGCTCCCAGACGCGGACGTCGAGCCCTGCCCGGGCCGCGTGCAGGGCCGTGGCCAGGCCTGCGGGTCCGCCGCCGACGACGAGCAGATCCATGGGTGCCTCCTCAGGCCAGCCGGGCCAGGGCGGCGTCCTCGGCGCGGATGCGGGTGGCGAGCAGAGTTCCGTTCAGGGCGGTGAAGACGATCGCCGTGGCCCAGGCCGAGTGGACGAGGGGCAGCGCGAGTCCTTCGACGGCGACGGCGACATAGTTCGGGTGCGGGATCCAGCGGTAGGGCCCGCCGGTCACTCGCGCGGCGCCCGGTACGACGATCACCCGGGTGTTCCACTGTCGGCCCAGGGTGGTGACGCACCACCAGCGCAGCCCCTGCGAGATCGCGACGAGGGCGAGCATGGCCCAGGCCAGGACCGGCACGACGTCCGGCCGGCGGATCCACACCTCCAGGAGCGCGCCGACGAGCAGGCCCGTGTGGAGGACCACCATGAACGGGTAGTGGCCCCGGCCGGTCTCCACGCCGCCCCGTTCGAGGCTCCAGGCGGCGTTGCGGCGGGAGACGGCCAGCTCGGCCACCCGCTCCAGGCCCACGGCCAGCACCAGGATTGTGAACAGGATCTCGCCGGTCACCGCCCACCGCCCGGGGCGCGCAGGAGCACGAGTTCGGAGCAGAAGCCGGGACCCATGGCGAGCATGAGTCCGTAGGAGCCGGGCGGGGGCGGTCGGTTCGCGAGTGTGTCCGCCAGGACGTGCAGCACCGAGGAGGAGGAAAGATTGCCGATCCGTCGCAGCGAGTCCCAGGTCACGCTCAGCGCGTCCCGCTCGACGCCGAGGGCGTCCTGCAGCGCTTCGATGACTTTGGGACCGCCGGGGTGCGCGACGTACCAGTCGATGTCGCCGCGGGTCAGGCCGTGATCGGCGAGGAAGCCGTGGACGTCGTCGCCGATGTACCGGCGCACCAGGTCGGGGACCGCGGAGTCGAGCACGACTCTGAAGCCGCCGGAGCCGATGTCCCAGCCCATCATGCGTTCGGAGTCGGGGTAGAGACGGCTGCGCGAGGCGAGCACTTCGGGGGCGGCGGGGTCGTCGGTCCGTGCGAGAGGGTGCTCGTTTCCGACGGCGACGACGGCCGCGGCGCCGTCCCCGAACAGGCCGCTGGCCACGAAGTTGGCGACCGAGGTGTCGTCGCGCTGGAGCGTGAGGGAGCACAGCTCGACCGACATCAGCACCGCCACCGCGTTCGGGCGGCCGCGCAGCAGGTCGTGCAGGCGGGCGACGCCGGCCGCGCCGGCCACGCAGCCGAGGCCGACGAGGGGCAGGCGCACCACGTCGGGGCGCAGGCCGATCTCCGCCGCGACGCGGGCCTCCAGGGAGGGCACGGCCAGGCCGGTCACCGTGCACGAGACGATGAAGTCGATGTCGGCCGGGGTGAGGTCGACGCTCTTGAGCGCGTCGACGACCGCGCGGCCGCCGAGTTCGACGCCGGCCCGGATGAAGACGTCGTTCGACCGGCCGAAGTCCTCGATCCGGCCGTACTCCTCCAGCGGGAGCACGGTGTGCCGGGTCTCGACGCCCACGTTGCGGTGGAGCCGCTCGACGACGCCGCGATCGACCGTGTCCCCGGCCAGCGTGGTGGTGACGGACTCGGTGATCTCCTCCTGCCGGTGCCGGTGCTCGGGCAGGGTGCCGCGGACGCTGAGGACGCGCATGGTCAATGCTGGCTCCTGGGATCGGGCGTCGGGGGCCACGGGCACCCGGCTGACGCGGTCGGGGGGAGGCCGCCGGGGCGGTCGCGGCGTCTGCCACGACGTCTGGCGCGCCATCAGCCGGCCGTCAGCAGCGCGACGTCGAGCAGGGCGATGGCCACCGCGGCACGGAAGGGAGCGCGTCCGCGGGCGCACAGCGTGAGCACCGCGAGGACGGCCACCAAGGCCAGCGCCATCCAGGTCCACGCCGGAGGAGACCCGGCGGGACCGGCCGCGGCGAGCGCCGAGGCGGCGGTGAGCAGCACGGCGGCCAGGACGCGTGAGCGGTGTTCGCCGATCCGGTGCGGCAGGCCGCGGACACCGGTGCGTTCGTCGTCGGCGAGGTCGGGCAGCACGTTGAGCAGATGCGCTCCGACGCCCAGTGCGGCGCCGGCACCGGTCATCCACCAGGGCGCCCAGTGGGATGCCGGGCCGGCGAGGGTGACGACCGAGGGCAGCGTTCCGAAGCCGCACGCGTACGGCGCCCAGGACCACGGGGTCGCCTTGAGCCCGAGGTTGTAGGCGTGGCCCGCGCCGGTGGCGAGAACGACGTTGACCAGGGCGCTGCGCCAGCCGCCGAGCGCGGACAGCACGAGGGAGGCGACGGCGGCAACGGCCAGGGCGCGTGCCACCCGGCCGGGCGGGAGGGCGCCGACGGCCAGCGGCTTGTCGGTGCGGCCCACGGCGCGGTCGCGCGCGAGGTCGAGCAGGTCGTTGCCCCAGCCGATCGTGAGCTGGCCGGTGAACACCGCCGCCGTGACGGCGACGGCGTGAAACGGGTGCAGGCCGTCGCGGAGCGCCAGCAGGCACGTGATGACGGTGACCGCCAGAGCGGGCCCGCCGTGGGCGGCGGTGAACAGCGCGTGCGTGCGGGGCGGTCTGCGGCCCGCCGGGGTCGGATCGGCCGTGTCGGCGGCGTCGGCGGTCACCGGAATCGCCGTGCCGCTTCTGGTGCCTGAGGTGTCCGACGGGTCGCCGTGTCGGATGCGTCGGGGCCGCCGGGCGGCCGCCGCGGGCGACCGCCGAGGGTGTGCGTGCCCTCGGCGCGGGGGCGGCGTCCGGCGGAGCCGGTGTGTCCGGTCGGGCCGGTGAGCACGATGCGCATGGAGCATCGGTCCCACGTTGCCCGTCCGCTCACACGAGGTGGTCCGGCATCCGGTGGAACGGCGTGCCCGGAACGCTAGGCGGCGTCGTGGATCACGAGCTTGAACTCGGCGAGGGTCAGGAGGCGGGAGGCGGCGTCGTTGTGTGTGACGCGGAGTGCGACCGGGGTGCCCGGGGCGACGAAGATGCCGTGGTTCTTGACGTAGTACTGGCCTCCGGGGGTCGGCGTGCGGTGCTCGGTCGCCGTGGTGTCGTTGGGGTTGGGCGTCAGGCCCAGCGGGTCACGGACGTACTGGTCGCGCAGTTCGGTGTAGCCGCCCGAGCCGCCGGCGGCTTCCCACTGGATCATCGCGTACAGATGGCCCCAGCCGGCTTTGGACGGCCAGATCAGACCGCTGCGGTCGTCCGTCGCCCAGTTGCTCACCACGTAACCGTCCGGCTGGGCGGCCTGGTGCATCTCGAAGGCGTCCGTCGGCTCCGCCGCGCCGAAGGGGAACCGCACGATCTTGTACGTGGTTCCCGGCGCGATGAGCTGAGGGGTGTCGACCTTGAGCGAGCAGACCTGGACTCCGGGCACAACGCCACCTTCCGTAGACATGGTTCAGACTGCCCGCCGGCGGCCGACGGCATGCGCGCGCCGGTGGGCCCCGGCGCTTTCTCTCTCCCCCGGGGTCACTCCTCGTCACGCAGTCGGGCCGCCAAGGACGTCAGCGGCTCGGCCTCCTCGGTGTGGCCCAGGGAGGTGAGGCGGGAGACCGCCGCGTCGAGGCGGGTGAGGGCGGGAGCGGGGCGTTCCAGGTAGATGCCCTCCACGGCACCCGCGAGGCGGACGCACTCGGCCCATTCCCCGGCGCGGTCGTCCTCCGGCCCCGGCTCGCCGAGCAGGGCGAGGGCCTCGTCCAGGGCGGCCAGTGCGTCCTCGTACGCGCCGGCGTGGGCGTTGACCCGTCCGTATTCGTAGGCCAGGGCGGTGTCCAGGGAGCGGCCGCTCGGCTCGTACCCGGCGGCGCGGGCCTCGTCGGCGATCCTGCCCGCGTCGGCGAGCAGGGCGAGGGCGTCGGCGAGGCCGTCGGGGCCCTGCTGCTGGGCCTGGAGGCGGGCGAGTTCGCGCAGGCAGTTGCTGAGCTGCTCGTAGCGCGGGGCCCGGGCATGGGCGGCGCGTGCCTGGTCGGCGGCTTCGCGGGCCCGGCCGAACTCGCCGGACTCGCCGAGGAGTACGGCGGTCTCGGCGGCGATCATGGCGTGGCTGCCGGGGTCGTCGTCCCAGCCGGCCGATTCGGCGGCGAGGGCGATGAACTCCGCCGTGGCGGCCTTGAGGTCCTCCCCCGCGTGCAGCGCACGGGCGCGGGTCAGACGCAGCTGGGCGAGGAGCCGGTCGTCCAGCTCCCCGGCGGCGGCGTCGGGTTCGGCCAGGAGGGAGTCGAGGAGCGCGATGCAGTCCTCGACACGGCCCAGGTCCAGGCTGAGCTGGGCCGCGTTGCCGTAGGCGCAGAACGCGTCCGTGCGGCTGCCGCGGCGGAGGTCCAGTTCGGCGGAGCGCGTGAGGTGCCGCAGTGCCTCGTCGGGGCGGCCCAGGTGCATGCACACCTCAGCCAGATCGCCGTGGAGGCGGGTGGTGTCGACCGTGTCGGCCGGCCAGTCGGCGGCCCGGCGCAGGCCCTCGGTCAGGTCGGCGTGCGCGGCCTGGGTGTCCTGGAGGCCGAGCTGGAGCCGGCCGCGCAGTCCGAGCGTGCGGGGCAGGTGCCAGGCGGGGCCCCGCGTCTTCAGCCGGTCGAGGAGTGCGTCGATCTCGGAGACCGCGGTGGGCAGGTCGCCGGAGATGGCGTGGGCGCTGACCCGGAGCAGCAGAGCGCCGGAGATCTGGCCGGCGAGGTCGTGCCGGGTGGCGAACGCGTGCAGCAGCTCCACCTCGGCGAGGACCGGCGCGATGTGCTCCTCGCTTCTCGAGGTCTGCAGGCGCAGGGCGAGGGCGGTCGCCCGCAGCCGCAGCAGGCGGGCCTCCAGGTACGGGGGGAGGCCGGGCGTCTCCTGGTGCAGGCGGACCATGGAGGCGTGGGCGACGGTGAGCGCGGCGGCCTTCGTCTCCGCATCGTCGGCGTCCGGGAGTTCGGCCGTGGCGAGCAGGGCGCAGGCGCGGGCGAGCGCCGCGTGACCCGGTGCTGCGGCGTCGTCGTACAGGGCCGCGGCCTCCTCGTGGAGGGCGGCCGATTCGGCGAAGTCGTCCTTCTCGCCCGCCCGGTTCGCCTCTTCGGCGAGCAGGTCCGCGCGCAGCTGCACGAGCGGGCCCACGGCCGGGTCGTCGGGGTGGGTGTAGTCGCGGGCGGCGACGAGCGTGCGCAGTCGCGCCCAGCAGGCGTGGGCGTCCGGGTGCCCCTGCTCGTCCAACGTCCTCGCCCGGAGGATGAGTTCGGGCAGCGATTCGGGGACAGCGGCGGCTGTGCGGGCGGCGGGCTCGGTCGCCGGGGCGGCCGGGGTGACGTCGTCGAGGCTCCGGGGGCGCAGGGTCAGTTCCAGTGACTCCAGGAGCGGGGCACGGTCGAGGCGGGCCCGGCGGCGGTCGGTGTGGGCTGTGGTGCCGTTGCGGGTGTCGAAGCGGGCGGCGAGGTCGTCGGCGCGGCCGGGGTGACGTCGTCGAGGCTCCGGGGGCGCAGGGTCAGTTCCAGTGACTCCAGGAGCGGGGCACGGTCGAGGCGGGCCCGGCGGCGGGCAGTTCGCCGTGGCCGAGGAGTTCGACCCGCTGGAGGAGGACCTCCACGCCGGTGAGGAAGCCGAGCAGGTCCAGCGGCGAGTCCACCTCGTCGAACAGGCTCCGGTTCTCGGCGAGCAGTTCCAGGCCGCGTGCCTCGTTGCCGGTCAGCGCGCAGAACTCCAGGTGTCTGCCGACCTCCTGGGCCATCGAGGGGTTGCGGCGGCAGCCCCGGTAACCGGCGAGGTGCAGTTCGCGGGCCCGGTCGGTGCGGCCGGTGCGCAGCAGGGGCAGCAGCGCGTAGGACATGGAGCGGGCCGGTTCCTCCTGGCAGGACTCCTTCCCGGCCAGGACGGGTTCCCAGGCGCGGAGCGCCCGCTCGTCGTCTCCCGCCGTGAGGTGGTGGATGGCGCGCTCGCAGGTTTCGCACGCCTCGCAGTCGCTGAGCCTGGTGCGGGTGCGGCTCGCCCACAGGTCGTAGGCGAGGGACGCGTCCTCTCCGACGTGGACGGCGAGCTGGTAAGCCTGTCCGTAGTAGGGCTGGAGGCCGAGGCCGGCCTTCTCGTACCGGTCGCGCATCTCCTGCTGCCACTGGCGCAGGCTGGCCAGCGGTATCTCGGGGAGCGCGCGCAGGGCGTTGGCCACCCACTTGAACCGCCAGAACAGCATGTGGCGCAGGCGCTCGTCGAAGAGGTCGGGCTGCTCGTCGAAGAGGGTCAGCAGGCGGGCGAAGACGACGGGCGACTTCCGGGGTTCGGAGCCGTAGGTGTACGCCTCCTGCAGTTCGAGGAGCGCGTGGACGAGCGGAGCGGGCTCGGCGAACTGCTCGGCTGCGTCGACGAGTTCCTCGGCGGTGACGGTGCGCGCGCGGCCGTAGGGGCGCCGGTCGTTCTCCTGGAGCGCCTGGTACAGCTCGTCCGTGTTCTGGGGATGGGGTGCGGTGGGCATCGTCAGCTGTCCTTGCGGAGGGCGTGGGCGAGGAGGTCGAGGAAGGAGCGGTTGATGAGGCTCGACTCGGCGGGCCTGAGTGGGCGCCGGGACAGCATCACGGCCTGTCCGTAGAGGGCTTCGGCGCTGGTGCGGGCCAGTTCGGGCTCGTCGATGGTGACGGCGGTGCGGACCAGCGGGTTGAGCTGGTTGAGGATCAGCTGGGCCCGCGGGGCCTCCTGGCGCAGCGCGCCGAGGATGTCGCCCCACAGGCCGCCCTCCTGCTCGCGGGCCAGCTGGGAGCGGGTGCGTTCGTGCCGGGCCTCGCGGCTGTCGACGAGGAGGGCGGGGGCGGAGGCGGGCTGGAAGGTGCGCAGCGCCACGTCGCAGTCGAAGACGGCGAGGGCGTCGCGGGCCTGGGTGAGGTAGGCCGCGGCGGCCAGTTCCGTCTCCCGGTCGACGGGGTCGAGGTGGGCGGTGAGGGTCTCCGGGTCGAGGTCGGCGACGGCGGCCTCGGGCCTGATCTCGGGCAGTCGGTGGACCAGTTCGCGGTCGTAGGTGTAGCCGCCGTTGACGACGCCGAGCCCGGCGGCCGAGGCGATCGCGGCGACCTGCCGGAACTCCTCCACGGTCGAGGTCACGAGCACGGTGCGGTGGGTGCGGGCGAACTCGTCGAGGGTGGTGTGCCCGTCGGTGGTCTCGAACGGCAGCCAGGGCAGCAGCATCCGCAGGATCTCGTCGTCGTGCACGGCGAGGGACTTCACGGCCAGGTGGTGGGCCTGGAGGAAGCGGCCCAGCAGGTCCGGGTCGCTCGCGGCGGCCCGGGCGATCCAGGCGCGCAGCCGCTCGGCGAGGGCGTCACGGACGGCGGCGAGGGTGTCGTCCTCGTACAGGGACTCGCGGGACGCCGTCGGGCGCAGGCTCTCGGCGTCGACGACGCAGCGGACGAAGAAGGCCCACTCGGGCAGGATCTCCTCGGCCTGCTCGGACAGCAGCATGCCCTTGACGTGCACGCGGTGCCCGTGCCGGCGCCCGGCCGGCACCGTCTCGGGCAGCACGCAGGCGATGCCCTTCAGGCCTACGGCCGGCAGGTCCAGTTCGATGGTGTCCAGCGGAGTGAACCCGAAGACCTCTTCGCCGTACGCGGCGAGCGCGCGGGAACGGGCGCCGGGGGTGGCGTACGTACGGGACCAGGGGGCGGGCTCGGGGTTCACGGAGGCACCCGTGCTGCCCGGGCCGCCCGTGCCGTCGTCGAAAGTCACCGGATGGCGCAGCAGAGAACCGAAGTGGCGAGCCAGCGCGTGCACTTGCGCCGGGCGGGTCCACTCGCCCGCGTCGGCGCGCGGTGTCAGGGTGACGGTGGTGCCGGGGCGGGGGCGGGCGGAGGGCGGCAGGGTGCGGACGGAGTAGCTGCCGTCGCCGCGGCCGCGCCATTCCACGGCGGGTGCGTCGGGGGTGCGTGCGGAGCGGCTGAGGACGTGGATCTCGTCCGCGACCAGGAAGCAGGAGAGCAGGCCGATGCCGAACTGGCCGATGAAGTCGGCGCGTTGTTCGGCTATGCGCTCGGCGCGCTTGCTGCTGCGGCCGATGGTGGCGAGGAAGGCGTGCACGTCGGCCTCGGTGAGACCGACGCCGTCGTCCTCGACGCGGACCACCGAGCCGTCGGCGTACAGGCGGATGCCGAAAACGCCGTGAGGCTCGACGGCGTACCGTGCGGTGAGGGCGTCGACCGCGTTCTGCATGAGTTCGCGCAGGTAGACGCGAGGGCTGGAGTAGAGGTGGTGGGAGAGGAGGTCCACCAGGCCGCGGAGGTCGACCTGGAAGGTGCGGTCGGTGGCGGCGTGGTCGGCGGTGTTGTCGCGCAGGGGCATGGGGCAGTCCGGGGTGAGGGGAGCGGCAGGAGTGGGCGGTGGTCCGCCGGACCGGCCGGAGACGGGTGGGACGGGGTGGCCGGTGGGCTCAGAAGGCCTTGCGGAAGCGCGCGTACGCCTTCTCCGGGTCCGCCATGAAGGTCCACGGCCACTCGGTGATCACACCGTCCAGCTCGCGGAAGACGTTCGAGGCCTTGCTGCTGCCCGCCAGCGAGAGGGCCATGGCGAACATGTTGTAGTCGCCCTGCCAGCCCAGACGGCGCTCGTACGCGTGGTGCAGGATGCTGCGCTCCGCGGCCTCTCTCAACTCGGTCCGGATCTGCGGCTGCTGGAGGCAGTCGCGGTCTTCGGACTCCACCCAGTCCTCGATGTGCGCCATGGCGACGGCGCAGCCGAGCCGGTGTCCGTCGGGCGCGGCGGCGAAGGCCTTCCGGGCGAACTCCAGGGCCTGGCCCGGCTCTCCGCCCCAGCGCGGCTGGAGGTGCGACACCCACTCCAGATGGATGTCCAGGTTCAGCGGATCACGGCGCAGACCCGCCGCGAGCCGGGCGGACTGGACGCTGTCGTCGACGGACATGCCGCGTCCCGAGGTGAGCAGGTGACGCCACGGCGTGACCCAGTCGGGCCGTAGCTCGGCGGCCTCGAGCAGGTGCTCCTCGGCGATGCGCAACCGCTCGTAGAAGGTCTGCCACTGCTCGCGGCCGACGTCCACGGCACGGGCGGAGGTGCGCGCCTCCCAGCCCCAGGCGACATGGCGCGCACCCGATATCAGCAGTGCGGTCGCCCGGAGCTCCTTGTCGTCCTTGTCCTCCTCGGCGGCCCGGACGATCCACTCCTCCACACCGTCCACATCGGTGAGCTGCCCCAGAACTGCCTGCTCGCGGCCGAGGTCGAAGGGGGCCAGCGCGGCCTTGACCGCCTCCCAGTCACCGGCGTCGGCCGCCTCCACCAGGGCGAGCACCCGCGCGTCCCCGAGCGCGCGCAGTGTGTATGTGCCGTTCTTCTGTCTGCGCGGGACGGGAAGGGCGTGCGGATCCGCCGCCGGTCTCTCCTCGCCCCTCCCGAACAGCTTGCCGAACATGCCGCGCCCTCCCCTGGTCCCGCGTGATCGTCCGGAGCAGCATAGACGGCCCCACCGACACCGCTTCCACAGGGTTTTCACCGGTACTTCACAGGACCGGTGCACCGTACGGCGGCCGATCGCGTCACGGGCCCCCGAATGACGCCACGACGAAGGTCAACGGCAGCGCGGCGAGCGCGAGGGCGAGCCCCGCGGCCGCCATGCCTGCACGGATCTCCCGCCGGCCCCGGATCCCCAGAAAGGCGGCGATCGGCGGCAGAACGCAACTCAGGACGAGACCGAAGTGCCAGCCCTCCTCCTTGATGAAGAAGACCGTGGCGGCGAGACAGACCGGCACGGAACCGACGGTCATGACGCGGCAGCGCGAGAGGAAGAGTTCAAGGCCGTCGGCCCCACCGAACACGCTCACGACCTGGTGAAGACCTTGTCCTGGGTGTCGCCGGCGGAGCAGAGCTTCTTCTCGTCGGCTGTCATCTTGCGGGACTTGACCACGACCGCGCTGTGCTTGCCGTCCGTGCCGTTCGGGGCCGGGCCGGTGACCACGTCGGGGACGAACCAGTAGTAGTGATCCCACTTGGGGTCGTCGTAGTGGGTCTGCCAGGTGCCGGATATCCGCTGCATCACCTGGGCGCGGGAGATCCAGCCCACTTCTCCCGGCTTCACGTTCACGGTGAAGGAACTCGTCTCCGTGTGCGAACTCTGCCAGGTGTAGTTGTACGTCGCGGTGACACTGGCCGTGATGATGCCTTCGATGCCTCCGCCGACGGTGACCGAGCCTCCCACCGAGTGGGAGGAGCCGACGGTGTCGGCCCATGACATCGACTGGGAGGCGGGCGAGTCGGTGCAGTTGAAGAGCAGTTCGGACACCTGTCGCGGCTCACCGAGGTAGGCCTTGCCGAGCTCCGGGGAGTTGAAGGAGCACTTGCCCTCCCCGGAAGCGCAGTCGGCCATGATCTGTTCCGCGGTGGGCTGTTCCTCGGCCGAAGCGGGCACGGCCGCCGTCGCGATCACCCCGAGGGCCGTCGCCGTCAACGCCATCGTGCGGCCGCTGTACCGCAGGGTGCGATTCATCGTCATTTCGTTGGTGCCTCTCACCATCGCATGGGGGACAGTGACCCGGACCCTCGTGTTACGGGAGGGTCCGCAGTCACCGCGTGGTGTCAATGAGGCTCACGTAAACCGCAGTTCATCTACACCAAGGAACAGTAAAGTTGTATTTGATTTTCAGAATTGCTTAACCGTCAACTTTCGCTGTCAGTTGAACGGGTCGAGGGTGAGATAGGCCTGGCGCGGACTGCCGTCGTGGACGAGTGACTCGTGGTGGCCGACGTCGTCGAAGGCGAATGCGTAGGCCTTGCCGTCGACCGTCTGCGCGTGGATCTTGCGCGCGTAGTGGTTGGTGACGTCGTCCTTGTAGAAGGCGTCCGCTCCGGAGTCCGGCTGGTTGGGGTTGACCAGCAGAGTCGAGCGGTTGAAGCCGGCGCACAGGGTGCGTGAGATCGGACCGCGGATCAGGTCGTTCGGCGCGTCCAGCTTCCTGTGGCAGCCGAAGACCGAGGAGGCGTCCGGCTTTTCGAAGCGGGTGACGGTGGCACCGGCGCTGTCGGTGAAGTTCATGACGCCACCGGAGACCCGGCCGTAGTACTTGGTGCCGGGCTGGTCGGCGAACGGTGTGACCGTGAGGGTCGAGGTGGAGTACTTCTGCCAGACTCGGTTGATGTAGTCGTCCATGACGCCGGCCGGCAGCGCGCCGGTCTCCAGTCCGTACAGTGGCGACAGGGCGCGCAGTACGGTGCCGTCGGAACGCGTCTGGATCAGGTTGGCCCAGCCTCCGGGCTGTCCCCTGAGGGCGTTGAAGAAGCCGTTGTATCCGCCGGGCTTGAGCCGGCCGGTGCTCGCGGTGCTTCCGTCGGCTCGCTGCACTCCTACCGCGTAGGGCGCGGAGAACATGTCGACCTGTGTGCTGTTGATCCACAGGCCCGAGTCGTTGAGGGTGTACTCCGACCAGTTGAACAGGATGTTCCGGTTGGGGTCGGTGGGGTTCTGCACGGCGGGCTGGACCAGGCCGCCGGTGGTCAGTTTGAACACCAGTTTCTGACCGTAGGAGAAGTACACGCGGCCGGAGAACTTCGGCATCCGGATGGTCGTCGACTGGCCCGCAGCGGGGCCCGGGATCGATGCGTCGGGGGCGGGGGTCGGCGGGTTTCCGCCCGCAGGCCAGGGGTGGAAGGTGCCGCTCGCGTCGGCCCAGCCCTGCCGTCCGGTCGACAGTTCCGTGCCGAGGTTGTAGATGTACACCTGCTCGCCACGGGCCGAGTTGTTGGTGATCTTCAGGGGGATCGTCGCCGGGACGGCGGCCTGGGCCGGTGCGGCGACCCCGGTTGCGAGCAGTGAGCCGCTGAGGATCGTCGCGAGGGACAGTCCGGCGGCCGCAGCCCGGCGCCTGAGGGTCCGTAACATGCTCTTTCTCCGTTCGACGGGGGCCGATGCGGGAAGCCTTGAGAGCGCTCTCAGAGCGTGGCGTGTTGGTACGGACCTGTCAATGAGTCGGGACGTACGGTCTGGCGCGCGTGGTCGAGGGGGTGTCCGTGCCGCCGCCCCGGGGGACGGCGGCACGGACCCGGGTCACTCCCCGAGCGCGCCGCCGGTCTCGTCGCGCAGGAGGGCGACGTAGTCGCGGGTCCAGCCCTCGATCGTGGTGCGGTCCCAGAGGTCGGCCGAGTACTCCACGAAGCCCTGGAGCCGGTCCCCGGCCGGGACGAGTCCGAAGGTGAGCTCCGTGCGGGACGCGGCGGGCGCGAGATCCTCGACGGCCGTGGTCAGTCCGGGCAGTTCGATCTCCGCGTCCAGGGAGTTCTGGTACGCGAAGCCGACGTCCAGCCGGTCCGGCACGGCCACGCCCGTGCGCTCCCGCAGCGCGGGGGCGATCAGGCGGACCGGCATGGCCCGGTCCATGCACTCCACCGCCGTGCGGGCGATGCGGTCCGTGAGGCCGGCGAAGGAACCGGCCGCTCCGTCGCGCACGGGCAGCGCGAAACCGGTGATCGTGCAGGCCAGCAGGGATTCGAACGCGCGGCGTTCACGGTTAGCGTAGGAGATGTTGAACACGACGTCGCTCTGCCCGGACTTGCGCGCGAGCAGCCGGCCCAGGGCCGCCGCCGTGACCACGAAGGGCGTCGTGCCCCGCTGTCGCGCCAGACGTTCGACGGCGGTCCGCACCTCTGCCGGCACGGTGAACATCACGGCGCCGCCCCGGCCGCTCGCCTTCTCGGGCCGGGGCCGGTCCAGGGGCAGGTCGACGCCGAACGGCACTCCGTCGAGTTCGCGCAGCCAGAACCGCAGCTTGCGTTCGTCGGCGGCCTTGTCCTTGTCCTTCTGCCCCTGCTGCCAGTGGGCGTACTCCACGGGCTGGCACTCCACGGGCGGCAGGGCGTGGGGTTCGCCCCGTACGGCGGCGCCGTAGAGCGCGGCCAGTTCCTTCAGCAGCAGGCTGACGGACCAGCCGTCGCAGGCGGAGTGGTGCAGGACGAGGAGCAGGACCCAGGTGCTCTCGCCGGTGCGCAGGAGGCGCGCGGCCATCGGCGTGTCGCGGGCGGGGTCGATCGGTGTTTCGGTGACTTCCGCGCTTGCCCGGTCCAGGACGGTCTGCCGCTCCCCCGCGGGCCGTGCGGTGAGGTCCTGGACCGGCAGTTCCACCGCGCCGGGTCGGAGCACCTGCTGCTCCCAGCCGTCCCCGCTGGGCACCAGACGGGTCCGCAGCCCCTCGTGCCGCTCGACGAGGCCGGTCAGGGCCGCGCGCAGGGCCGCCACGTCCAGGTCTCCGGAGAGGGTGATCCGCAGGGCGACGTTGAAGACCTGGGGCAGGAGGTGATCGGCGTGCACGGCGGCGAAGCGGGACTGCTGGGCGGTGGCGGGTGCGCGGCGTTCCACCGAGCCGGGTCCTTTGCCGGACCCGGATCCCGTAGCTGATGACATCTCGCCGACTTCCAGGGCCAGTTGCGTCGTCATGGCCCGCAGGGTCGGCTCCTGGTAGAAGCTCAGCATCGGGTAGTCGGTGCCGAACTCCTCCCTGACCTGGTTGACCAGCCGCATCGCGGTGATGGAGTGGCCGCCCAGGTCGAAGAACGAGGCGTCGGCCGCGATGGCGTCCGCGTCGATGCCGAACTCGTCCGCCCACAGCTGCCGTACGCGACGCTCGACGTCCGTGCGGTGACCGGCTTCCGGGGCGTCGCCGGTGGTGGTGCCCGGCTTGGTGGCAGGGGCCGTGGTGACCAGGTCGGGCGTCGGCAGCGCGGTCCGGTCCAGCTTGCCGTTGCCCGTCAGGGGAAGGGCCGGCAGGACGCGCCAGGCACGCGGTACCAGGTACTCCGGCAGCCGGGCCGCCAGTTCCTCGGCCACGAGGTCGGCGAAGGCCTGCCGGTCGTCGGCCGTCGTTCCGACCGGGTCGGCGGGGACGGCGTAGGCGGCGAGATACGCCTCGCCGCGGTCGTTGCGGCGGGCCAGCACGGCCGCCTCGCGCACTCCGTCCAGGGCGTTGAGCACGCGGGAGACCTCTTCCGGCTCGACCCGGAAGCCCCGGATCTTCACCTGGTCGTCGGCCCGGCCGCAGAACTCCAGCGTCCCGTCGGCCCTCCAGCGGACCAGGTCGCCGGTGCGGTACCGGCGGGCGTCAGGGCCGCCGAGCGGATCCGGCGGGAAGCGCTCCTCCGTGAGTTCGGCGCGGTGCAGATAGCCGAGGGCCACGCCGGGGCCGCCGACGTACAACTCCCCCGCCGTGCCGACGGGCACCGGGGTGCCCGACGCGTCGAGGACGCTGAGCGTCACGTTGTCGACCGGGCGCCCGAGCGCGATCGCGGCGGCGGGGTCCTCGCCCCGGGCGGGCACGGTGTGCGTGGTGCACAGCACGGTGACCTCGGTGGGCCCGTACACGTTCACCGTCTCGTACGGCGCATCGGGCCGCGGCCTGGTGCGCAGCACATCGCCGCCGAGCAGCAGGTGACGCAGCGGCGGCTGGTCGGCCGGAGGCAGCCGGAGCACTTGTTCGCCGAGCGCGGTGGGCAGGATCGAGAAGGTGATGCCCTGCTCGGCGTACCACCGGGCCAGGGACCGCGGATCCCTGCGCGGTTCCTCGTTGGCGATGACGACCGACGCTCCCGCGGTCAGCGCCGGCCAGATCTCCAGGAGCGAGGCGTCGAAGCTCTGGCTGCACACGACGGCGCTGCGGTCCGCCCGGGTGAAGGCGAAGCGCCGGTGCTGCCATGCGCACAGGTCGACGACGCCGCGATGCGCCAGCACGACGCCCTTGGGCGTGCCGGTGCTGCCCGAGGTGTAGAGGACACAGCAGGGGGAGCGGTCGTCGGAGGTGGACGCCACGTCATGCCGGGGCGGTGCGGTCGCGTCCGGCGGTACGACGGTCACGTGCCCGGGCAGGTTCAGGGCCGCCGCTGCCGCGCGCGTCGACACCAGCGTCCGGGCCCCGCACTCGGCGATGACCTGCTCGGCGCGCGCCCGGCCGAGGGAGGGGTCGAGCGGGACGTAGGCGCGGCCCGTCTTCAGCACGGCGAGCATGGCGACGACCAGGTCGGCGGAGCGCGGCAGCCACAGGGCCACCGTCCCCGGCTCGTCGGCGCCCGTCGTGTGCCGCGCTCGCAGGGCGGATGCCAACTGCTCGGCGCGGTCGCCCAGTTCGCGGTAGGTCAGCCGGGAGTGGCCGCTGATCACCGCCGTGTTGTCCGGCTGGGCGGCCGCCTGCCGGGCGAAGAGGGCGTGGACGGTGGTGTCCGCCGACGGGCGGGAAGGGCCGTGCTGCCAGGACCGCGGGACGGGGTCGCCCTCGGCCGCTGGGTCGACGGCGGTGGCGGCGAGCTGGGACAGGGGTGCCTCGGGGGTGTCGACCGCGGCCGTGAGCAGGTCCTGGAAGGTGGCGAAGAACCGGTCGACGGTGTGCTGGTCGAACAGGTCGGTGTTGTACTCCAGATGGCAGCGGATGCCCTGCGGCTGGTCGGTGAAGTAGACGGTGAGGTCGGTGAGGGACTTGTCCGGGCCGGCGTCCAAGGGGGTCGCCTCGATGCCGGGCAGGTCGAAGCGGAACGGTTCCGCGCGCTGGAACTCGGCGAAGGCCTGGAACACCGGGGTCCGGTCGGCCGCCCTGGCCGGGGCCAGCTCGCGCACCACCGTCTCGAAGGGCACCCGCGCGTGGTCGTACGCGTCGAGGGCGACCGTGCGCACGCGCTCCAGCAGCGCGGAGAACGCGGGGTCTCCGGACAGGTCGAGGCGCAGCGCGAGGGTGTTCACGAAGAAGCCGAGCAGGTGCTCGGCCCGTTCGGGGCGGTCCGAGATCGGGGTGCCGACGACGATGTCCGTCTGTCCGGTGATCCGGTGCAGCATCGTCGCGTATCCGGTGAGCAGGGTCATGAACAGGGTGCTGCGGCGGGTGCGGCTCAGTTCGCGCAGGCGACGGGAGAGTTCCGGGTCGAGGGTGTGGAAGACCGCCCGGCCGTTGGAGGTCATCGTCGCGGGGCGGGGCCGGTCGGTCGGCAGTGCCAGGACGGGCAGCTCGCCGCCGAGGGTGCGGCGCCAGTAGGCGAGGTCCTCCTCGGCCTCGGGGCTGTTCGCGGACGCCGCCAGTTCCCGGGCGTGGTCGGCGTAGCTCCAGGTGAGGGCCGGGAGAGCGGGGGTGGTGGAGCCGCGTTCGGCCCGGTAGAGGGCGGACAGGTCGCGGGCGAGGACGGTGGCGGAGGCCGCGTCGACCACGATGTGGTGCAGGGACAGCACGAGGACGTGCTCCGCCTCGGCGAGCCTGACCAGCCGGGTGACGAACAGCGGGCCCTCGGCCAGGTCGAAGCGGCGTGCGCTCTCGGCCGCGAGGACATCCTGGAGCGCGCCGTCCACGAGCTCGAAGTCGGGCTCGGCTGACGCCCGCACGACCTGCCGGGGCTCTCCTCCGGCTTCGGGAAAGACGGTACGCAGCCCCTCGTGACGGGTGACGAGTCCGCGCAGTGCCGCGCGCAGAGCGGGTACGTCGAGTGGTCCTTCGAGGCGGATGGCCTTGACCTCGTTGTAGGCCGTACGTCCCGGAAGGAGCCGCTCCAGGAACCAGATCCGTCGCTGGCCGGGTGACAACGGCGCGTCACTGGGAGCGGAGGGAGCCGGTTCCCGGTAGCGGCGGCGCAGGGCGTCGAGGTGCGGAAGACCCCCGCGCAGCGCGTCCTCCGCCATGCCGAAGTCGACGAGGGCGACGAGCTCGTCGGCGCCGGCCGCGGTCACCGCGTCCACCACCGGCCGTACGCTGTCCGCCGTGCCGATCAGGGCGCGCTGATCGCAGTAGCGGCCGTAGGCGCGGCGGAACACGGCGTCGAGGTCGTCCTCGCTCAGGTCGGCCAGGTCGATGCTGTGCCCGAGGCTGTTGGTGACGCCGCTGAACACGGACAGGGACGCGCGCATGTAGCGGGACAGCGGTTCGTACGCCTCGGTCCGCGCGGTGTCGTGGTCGTCCGCGAGGTAGGTGTGCAGCAGGACGGCGACGCGCCCGGCGTCCGGGTCCAGGCCGTGTGCGGCCCGGGTGCGGCGGTAGAGGGCGATGTTGTCCCGGAGCTGTTCGACGGTCTGGGTCATCAGGTTGGTGACGATGCCCAGGTCGTGGCGGGCGGCGAGTTCGTACGAGGCGGGGTTGCCGACCACCGCGGTGTACAGGGGCGGGGCGTCCTGCACCGGCCGGGGGAAGAGCCGTACCTCGGCCTCGCCGTCCCCGCCGGTCCGGCGCACGGCGTCGCCGCGCCAGAACGTCCGGACCTCTTCGAGCTGTTCGTACATCAGCTCCTTGTGCCGGCCGAAGCGGTCGGGGAAGAAGACGAAGTCGTTGGCGCTCCAGCCGCTGGCGACACCGATGCCGACGCGTCCTCCGGAGAGGTTGTCGACCATCGACCATTCCTCGGCGACCCGGATGGGGTCGTGGAGGGGCAGGACGACGGAGCCCGCGTTGAGCCGGATGCGTTCTGTCTCGCGGGACAGCGCGGCGGCGAGCACCGCCGGGTTGGGGAAGAGTCCGCCGAAGGAGTGGAAGTGCCGTTCGGGCATCCACAGCGAGTGAAAGCCGTGCCGGTCGGCGAACCGGGCGACATCCATGAGGAGTTCGTACTGGCCCTGGCGGGGTGCGGCCGACGTGTCCTGCGGGTAGTCGCCGAAGAAGTAGACGCTGAAGTCGGGCGGGCGCGGGACGACTTCCTTTGCAGGAGCCGTGCGAGGCGCGGTGACCGCCGCGGCGTTCCAGGCCATGGAGGCCACGGGGGCGGCTGTCGCTGCGGCAACGGCCGATGCCGGTTTCGGCAGTGCTGTCTTCGACGGTGCTTTCTTCGGCGCCACGGGCCGCGTCCCCGGGAAGAAGCCCGCCGACCGCAGCTCGCGCAGCGAATCCTGTACGGCGTCGGCGATGAACTCGATGTCGCCGTCCGAGTGGGCGGTGGACAGGAAGAAGTTGCGCCACTCCCAGACGTGCACGCCGCGCAGCATCAGGTGGTGGTAGAGCAGTTCCATGTCGGCACGGTGCTCGAAGCGGAACTGGGAGCCGAAGTGGCTCATCCGCAGCGGGTACTCCTCGGCCTCGAAGAAGCCGTTGAGCGTCGTGGCCAGTTCGGCGGTGCGCGCGTTGAGGCGCTCCTGGAGGCGGGGGCTGTTCTCCTTGAGGTGGGTCAGGACGGCGCGGGCGGCGACCATCGACACCGGGTGCTGGATGTACGTACCGCCGAAGAAGGTGGTGTCGGCGGGCGGGTAGCTGTCGTCGCCGTAGGACCAGTAGCCGCCGTCGACGCCGTCCATGATGTCGGCGCGGCCCGCGATGGCGCCGATGGGGAAGCCGCCGCCGAGAAGTTTGCCGTAGGTGGCGAGGTCCGGGGTCACGCCGTACAGCTCCTGCGCGCCGCGCGGGGCGGGGCGGAAGCCGGTGAGCATCTCGTCGAAGAGCAGCACGATGCCGTGGCGGCGGGTCAGCTCCCGGAGCCTGCGCACGAACTCGACGGGCTGGAGTTCGGGGTGCCTGCTCTGCACAGGCTCCACGACGACCGCGGCGATGTCGTGGGCGTTCCGGGCGATCGCCTCCAGGGCGGCCTCGCTGCCGTAGTCGAGGACCAGCAGATCGGAGACGGCGGCCTGCGGGATGCCCCGGGAGACGGGCACGGTGATCTGATCGGTGCCGTTGTGCGAGGACCGGCCCAGGACGTTGTCGGCGTGGCCGTGGTAGGCGCCCAGGAACGAGACGATCTTGTCGCGGCCGGTGGCGGCGCGGGCGAGACGGATGGCCGCCGAGTTCGCCTCCGTGCCGGAGTTGGCGAAGGCGACCCGCTCCAGTCCGGTGAGGTCGGCGAGGAGTTCCGCCGCCTCGCCGGTCTCGATGGTGCGGGGGCCCAGCTGGATGCCCCGGGACAGGTGCTCGCGCACGGCCTCGGTGACGAAGCCGGGCTCGTGGCCGAAGAGCAGGACGCCGAAGCCCATGGTGATGTCGACGTACTCGTTGCCGTCGACGTCCTCGAGCCGTGCCCCGCTCGCCCGGCGGCCTGCGATGGGATACAGCATCTCCTTCGTGGCGCTGCGGAACCCGACGACGGCGCGGCTGTCGGCCAGGACACGGCGGTAGCGCTGGGCGATCCGCTTGGAGGTCGGCGTTCTGGAGGTGTAGCGGCGTACGAGGTCGGTCAGGTGCTCCTGCTGGGTGTGCGGCGAGACGTCCTGGACCATGCCGGAGGATTTGGCGACCGTCACGCGGGGTCCGTGGATCCGTGGCGGCTGCGGGGCTGCCGGAGCGGGGGTTTCGCCCATCTGCTCGGCGATACGCCGCGACAGTTCCGTCATCGCGGCCAGGTCCTGGTCCAGCGCCGCGGAGATGCCGTTCAGCCCGGTCACTTGGCCACCTTGCCGTTGAGCCGGTCCGTCACCGAGGCGGTCTGGAGGGCGAGCAGCTGGGAGAGCTGGGACATCATCTGCAGCTGTATCCGGGACATCTGCTGGATCTTCGCGGCGAGGTCCTCGAGTTCCTCGCGGGTCGCGTACCCGGGAGCGGAGGCCGTGCCGGCGGGGGCGGGATCCGGAGTGGGTGCCGGTGCCGGTGCCGGTGCCGGTGCCGGTGCCGGTTCCGGTGCCGGTGCCTCAGGCTGTGCCGGCTCGGCCCTCTGGACCGGGGGTCCGATCGGCGCTGTTCCGGTCGCGTCCGCCATGTGGGCGACGATGAACTCCGCCAGCCGGCGCGGCGTGCCCGTCTCCTCGAGCAGTTGTCTCATCGTCACCTTGACGTGATGGGCCTGTTCCAGTTCCCGCAGCACACTGATCATCTGCAGCGAGTCGGCGCCGAGGTCGAAGAAGTTCGCGTCGCCGACGATCGCCGACGGATCCGCTCCGAGGTGCCGGGCGGTGGCCTCGACGATGCTCTGGATTACCCGTGCGACCGCTGCCTCTTGCTGCACCACTTCGGTTCCCTTTCTCGCTGCTGTTCTCGTACTCAGGGGCGTCGACCGGTGCCCCGTCCAGTGGTCCCTGTGCTGGAATCGGTATCCGGGCAGCGGGACGCGTCTGCCACCGCTGCCCGCCAGGAGCGCGTCCCAGCTGAGGTTCGCTCCGGCGCAGTGCAGTCCCGCCGCCGCACCCCAGAGCGCGCCGAGTCCGGTGCCGCGCCGCAGGGACGCCAGCACCGTTACGTCGGGCAGCGCCCGGCGGGCCAGTCCGCTGAGGGTGGTGTGCGGCCCTATCTCGAGCAGGGCGCCGGGCGACCCGGTGGCGATGCCGCGCAACGCCTCGTCGTAGCGGACGGGCTCGCGGGTATGGCGTAGGAAGTAGTCCGTGTCGGG
Organism: Streptomyces sp. NPDC008137; assembly: GCF_042957035.1. Lineage (NCBI taxonomy): Bacteria > Bacillati > Actinomycetota > Actinomycetes > Kitasatosporales > Streptomycetaceae > Streptomyces > Streptomyces sp. NPDC008137. The sequence continues at coordinate 41,441 of NZ_JBIBHN010000032.1, forward strand.
GATCCAGCCGGGCGGGCGGGTCGCGCCGTCCAGGGCGCTGACGAAGGGGAGGCGCACCGGCCGGCACTTCACGTCGTCGAGGACCTTCTCGAACTCCGCCAGCATCGGTTCCATCGAGGCGGTGTGGAAGGCGCGGTTCACCGGCAGCCGCTGCCCCGGTGTGCCGCGTGCGTCCAGCAGCGCGCACGCCTGCTCGACGGCGGCGACGGGCCCGGCGAGCACCTGGGCCCGGTCTCCGTTGCTCACGGCCGCCTCCAGTGCGGGCACCTCGGCGGCCAGGGCGAGGGCGGCCGCCCGGTCGAGCGGCGCCGCGAGCATCGCGCCCGGTGCGCAGCGCCGCCGCATCAGCCGGCCTCGCTCGGTGGTGAGGCGCAGACCGTCCTCCAGGGACAGGGCCCCGGCCGCGTACAGCGCTGCGTACTCCCCCACGCTGTGCCCGGTCACGGCGTACGGTTCGACGCCGGCGTCGTGCCACAGCCGGACAAGGGCGCACTGCAGGGCGAACAACGCGGGCTGCGCGGTGTCCGTGTCCCCGAGCGGCCCCTCCCCCGGTCCGTCCGCGGGGTCCGCCGTGCGCAGTGCGTCGAGCAGGGAATCGCCGGTGAGGTCGCGGTAGTGCCGTTCGCAGGTGTCGAGCACGTCGCGAACCGCGGGGTAACGCGCGTAGAGGGCGTCGGCCATCCCGGGGTACTGGCTGCCCTGTCCGGTGAACTGGAACGCCACGCGCGGAGTGCCCTGGCCGGGCGCTGTCCCCGTGGTGACCGGCGCCGGGGCGGTTCCGGTCAGCCAGGTGTCGAGGGCGTCGGCCAGGGCTGCCGGGGTGGAGCCCCGGACCGCGAGGCGGTGACGGCCGTGGGCGCGGCCGACGGCGGCGGTGGTGACGAGGTCCGCCAGGTGCGGTGCGGGCGGCTGCCGTAACCGGTCGCGGAAGGCGCGGGCGTTGTCCGCGAGGGCCTCCCGGCTGCTCCCCGCGACCAGCAGCACGTCCGGCGGCGCGGGGTCGACGGTCCTGGGCGCCGGCTCGGGGGCCTGTTCCAGGATCAGATGGACGTTGGTGCCGCCGACGCCGAGTGAGGTGAGGCCCGCGCGGCGGGGTACGTCGCTTTCCGGCCAGGGCCGCGCGGCGCGGGGGACGTAGAAGGGGCTGTGGTCGAAGTCGATGAGGGGGTTGGGTTCGCTGAAGTTCGCCATCGGCGGGATGACTCCGTGGCGCAGGACCAGCAGGGCCTTGACGAGGCCGGCCAGTCCGGAGGCGGCGTCGAGGTGGCCGATGTTGGCCTTGGTCGAGCCCAGGGCGCAGTAGCCTTCGCGGTCGGTGTCCTCGCGGTAGGCGGCGGCCGCGCCGTCGAACTCGATCGGGTCGCCCTTGAGCGTGCCGGTGCCGTGGGTCTCCAGGTAGCCGATGGTGTCGGCGCCGACACCGGCGCGTGCCAGGGCCTGCCGGACGGCCGCGCGCTGGCCCCGGGCGCTCGGGGCGGTGAACGCCTTCTTGTCCGCGCCGTCGTTGCTGATGCCCCAGCCGCGGACGACGCCGTGGATGGTGTCGCCGTCGGCCTCCGCCCGTGCCAGGCGCTTCAGGACCACGGCCAGGACGCCCGTGCCTCCCACGGTGCCGTCGGCGGCGGCGTCGAAGGCGCGCAGGCGGCCGGAGCGGGAGAGGATCGAGCCCTTGACGTAGCGGTAGCCCAGGACCTGCGGCACATGGACGGCGGTGGCGCCGACGAGGGCGATGTCGCAGTCGCCCATGATCAGCGACTGGGCGGCCGACTGCACGCCGACCAGCGAACTGCTGCAGCCCGTCTGGACGTTGACGGCGGGTCCGGTCAGGCCCAGCCGGTAGGCGACCCGGGTGGCGGTGAAGTCGGCGTAGTTGCCCACCGTCACCTGCATGCCCGAGGTCCAGTCGGGCACCGGCCCGCTGGGCAGGACGTTGTTGAGCAGGTAGTTCTGCATCGTGTAGAGGTGGTAGCCGGTGCTGGCCCAGACGCCGACACGGGTGCCGTACCGTTCGCCCGGGTAGCCGGCGTTCTCCAGGGCGTGCTGGGCGCATTCCAGGAACATGCGGTGCTGCGGGTCGGTGAGCTGGGCCTCGCGGGGGCTCATCGCGAAGTGCCGGGCGTCGAAGCCGGCGATGTCGTCGAGGAGCCCGGAGGCGCCGACGAAGTCCTCGGCCTCGTACTCCTCGGCGGGCACACCTGCGGCGGCGAGTTCCTCGTCGGTGAAGCGGGTGACGCAGTCGGTGCCGTCCCGGATGATCCGCCAGAAGTCCTCGGGCGTGTCGGCGCCGGGCAGCCGGAAGGCCATGCCGATGACGGCCATCCGCGGGTCGGGTTCGCCGGTGCTCATCAGCCGCGTCCCTCCGTCACCGTCGGCCGGCCATGGCCGGCCGGTTCCTCCGCGGGCGGGTCGGGTGCCGTTCTGCTCCGGCGCAGCAGCCAGCCGAGCAGGATCAGGCACAGGACGATCGCGAGGCCGTGGAAGGCACCCACCACCTGCAGCGGCGAGAAGGCCTCCAGGAGCGCGCCGCTGACGAGCATGCCGAGTCCGAAGCCGAAGTTCTCCACCGAGGCGGTGAGGCCGAAGAGGCGGCCGCGCTGCTCGTCGGGGGCGGTCTGCAGCCTCGACACGTAGACGATCTCGGTGAATCCGTCGGCGGCTCCGGCGACGAGCGCGGCGATGACGGTGGGCACGGTCGGCAGTCCGCTGAAGACCACGATGAAACCGGCCGACATCACACAGGCGCCGAGCGCGAAGGCCCGCTCCCCCGGTGTCCGTCCGGACTTCTTGGTGACCCGGCCGATGACCTGCTGGGCGACGATGTTGCCGATGGCCCAGGTCGCCCAGAACTGGCTGATGAACGTGGCCGGATGGTCGGGGTCCAGGCTGCTGGAGTAGATGGGCAGGGCGACGTTGTGGGACGAGGAGCCCAGCCCGTCGACCGCCCGGACGGCGACCATCGCCATGAGGACCGGTGCGGTGCCCAGCAGCATCCGGGCCGTCCAGCGCGCGGCGCCGGAGTCCTTCGCGGAGCCGGCGGCCGTGGCGGCGGCGGCCGACCGGGTGCGGACGGGCAGCAGGAAGAGCATGGTCGCGGAGACCAGGAAGGTCGCGGCGTCCAGCGCGAACGCCGCGGAGTAGCCGAGTTGCGCCACGACCACGCCCGACGAAGCGAAGCCGGCGATCATGGCGAGCGAACGTCCGGTCACGAGCAGCCCGTTGGCCCGGACGCGGTGTTCCGCGCCGACGATCTCGGGGATGCTGCTGCGCAGGGCCACCTGGGAGAGCGTCGAGCAGCCGCCCGTGACCACGGCCAGGACGTACAGCAGTCCGGGGCGTATCCCGTCGGGGGCGAGCAGCAGCGACAGCAGGGCGACGGCCTGGCACAGGTCGGCGCCGACCATCAGGCGCTTGCGGTCGCAGGCCGAGACGAGCCGGCCGCTCACCCAGCCCGACACGACACTGGTCGCCAGGCGTACGGCCATGAAGAGGCCGGCGGCCAGCGCGCTTCCGGTGGCGTGGTAGACGAAGACGTTCAGCGCCACCATGTTCAGGTAACTGCCGTACGCCGAGATGCCGTTGCCCAGAACGAGCAGACGGAAGTACCTCATGCACCTTCCTCAGGTCTGCATCAAGGGTGTGAATGGTGTGAGACCGGGATCGCCTGGCCCCGCCCGCTCAGTGGCGGTGCGGGATCCAGGCGGACGGAAGGGGCCGGTGAGGTCGCTCGTCGTACGGCGTGTTCATGCCCCGCTGCCGGCCCAGCACAGAAACCATTCCCCCCAATACGCCACCGGATGGCGGCCATTGAGTCGTCACCCAAGCAGATCCGGACAGGCGTGTTCAAGACTCGGAAGTGGTCCAGACGACTTCCGGTCCGGATTTGGCGATTTCGGAGCGTTCAGCGCCTCAGGTCCGCGTTGTTCGCCGCCGTGACGACGCGGTCGCGTTCGGTGCGGGTGAACAGGTTCTCGGACAGCCAGCGGTCCGCGAGGGTGTGTACGGCGCGTACGAAGGAGGCGGAGGACGGGAAGGGGGCCTGTAGCCACAGGGCGTCGAGGAAGGTCTGGCCGTCGGGGCGGGCGCGGTTGGGGACGCCCGAGTCGGCCGCTCCGAACACGATGGCGGGTTCGGAGCGCTTGAAGTAGGCGTGGTAGGGGGCGTCGTTGCCCAGGTGGAAGGGGGCGAGGGTGAGGTTGTGCGTGGTGAAGTGCAGGGGACGGGAGGCGGGTTTGATCGCGTCGGCCAGATCGCCGCGGAGCGTGAAGTCCTTGTAGAAGGAGAAGGTGCGGAATCGCTGCTCCGGGCTTTGGGCCGTGAGGAGGAGCGGGCCGTGGAAGAGTGCTTGGACGGTCCGGTCGTCCAGGGCTCGTTCGATGTGCAGACGGTAGGGCGCCGAGACGCGGACGCGGTCGCCTCGGCGCCAGTCTCTGTCCAGGGTGAGGTAGGTGCCGGGCACTGCTTTCGCCCGGTGCGGAGTTCCGTTGACCGTGACCGTGACGCCTGTCGTGGCCCAGGAGGGGATGCGGAGCTTGACCGCGAGCCGGCCGCCGCCCTCACGGAAGGTCAGGGTGCGTACGCCCTCGGCCGGGTAGTCGCTCGTCTGCTCGATGACGAGGCCGCGTTCCGGCCAGCGCAGGGTGGAGGCCAGGTACAGGTTGACGTACAGGGTGTTGCCGTCGGCGGAGCGGAAGTAGACCGAGTCCTGGTACTTGGTGTGGTTCTCCATGCCGGTGCCGCCGCAGCACGTGCCCGTGTTGCCGTAGCCGCGTCGTACGCCCGGGCCCATGCCGACGAAGTAGGTGACCTCGGGGCTGTCGGTGCTGGGAGTGTCCCGGCGGGAGGCGAGGATGTGGTTGGTCAGGCCCCGCTCGTAGTAGTCCATGTAGGCGGGGTCCGGCTCGTGGAAGAAGAGCTGCCGGCTCAGCTTGAGCATGTTGTAGGTGGCGCAGGTCTCGGCGTTCTTGTCGTCGAGGGTCGCCGCGATGGCGCCGCGGGCGCGGAACATCTCGCCCTGACCGGTGCCGCCCAGGGCGTAGGTGCGGGAACTCTGCACCATCCGCCAGAAGTTGCGGGCCGCGGCGGCGTAGGTCTCCTCGCCCGTGTGGTCGAACAGGCGGAGGTAGCCGGTGAACTGCGGGATGTGCTGGTTGGCGTGCTTGCCTTCCAGGACGTCACGGTTCTCCGCGCAGGCGTCGAGCAGTGCGGTGTTGTCGAAGCAGCGGGCGACCGCGAGGTGTTCCGGCCGGCCGGTGAGGGCGTACAGGTCCGTCACGACCTCGTTCATGCCGCCGTACTCGCCGGCGATGTAGATCGACCACATGCGTTCCAGCTGCGCCTTCGGCAGCCGGGCCAGACGGCTGTGCACCCAGTCGCCCATCTTCGCGGCGATGGTCAGCGCCTGTCCGTTTCCGGCCAGGATGTGCGCGTCCAGGAGGCCGCGCATGATCTTGTGGCAGGTGTAGTACGGCGCCCAGATGGTGGGGTACGTCGTGTAGCTCTCCAGGAGGATGAACTGGCTCTCCGGGTAGGCCGCCAGGTAGCCGGGGTGGCTCGGTCTCGGGTCGCCGTGTTCGGCGAGGGCATGCTGGCACTCGCCGAGGGCCGTGACCAGGTAGTCGAGCTTGGACTTGAGGGCTGCCTCGCGGGTGTCTGCGTACGCCTGTGCGATGAGGGTGAGGAAGTGGCCGCCGTAGTGGCCGCGCAGGTTGCCGTCGGTGGTTTCCCAGCCGCCCGGCGGCCGTGCGCCGCGTGTGTCCAGTCCGGCGTTCGCGCGGAAGACGGCCAGGACGCGGTCGGCCGGGTAGGCGCGAGCGTAGTCGAGCATCAGATCGCGCTTGGCCCGGAAGACTCCCGCGCCGAGGGTGACCTGATCCAGGCCGAAGGGCCGCACCGCCCAGGCCGGCTGGGCGGGAAGCGCTCGCGCGGCGGCCTCGGGGGCCTCGGCTGCGGAGCCGGTGGGGGCGGCCTGGGCCGGCGCGCCGGAGGCGATGAGCGGGGTCGCTGTGGCCGCGGCCCCGGCGGTCAGGCTCAGCACGCGGCGTCGGGTGGGTGGCTGGAACATGGCGCACTCCGATCGTCGTGGGTCATCGGCGGGCGGGAGATGTCCCACCCGGGTCGCGCGGGGGTGTCACGGTGATCGTGGCCGTGGCGCCGTGCGAGGTGTCCGGCACGGTTCCCCCGACCTCGAAGGTCCCGGGTCCGGCGTACTGGTCCGGATCGACCGGGTCCCAGGTCACTCGGGTCCGGCTGTCCCTGGAACCGTCGTTGTAGGTGGCGACCACGGTGGCGGGGAGCGTGGGGGCCCTGCCGGGGCGGGTGGGGACGCGTTCCTCGGCGATGCCGGTGATCTCGACCGCGTCGGTCTGCCGTACCCACACGGTGGCGGTGACCGGCTGGGCGGTGCGGTCGGCGAGACCGGTGATCGTGACGCTGGTGCCGCCCTCGGCGACCTGGTCCTCGGTCAGGGCCGGCCGGGCCACGGGCGAGCGGGCCGTGGAGCCGTCGGCGTACACGAGCGTCACCTGCTCGGGCAGGTCGGGAGTCTGTGTGCGGGCGGCGGTGTTCTCCCGCAGGGTGCGGCTCTCGCCGTCGACGTTCAGGGTGATCGTGTACGCGGACCGGTTGTCGATGCTCTCCCAGTAGGCGACCTTGCCGGCGAAGCCCAGCTGGGACAGTGTGTGTGTTCCTTCATGAACACGGCGCGTCCCCGGGTGAACAGCCAGTGCCCGGCCGGGTCCTCGCCCTTGCGGGCCAGCATGCGGTCCATCCAGAAGTCGGTGCCGTCCCCGGTCCTGCGGTCGGCTTCGTACTGGGCGCGCAGGGTGCGGTGGACGGTGAAGCCGGCCGGGAGCGTGGGGACGGGGTGGCCGGATCCGGAGTAGACCGGGTAGCCGATCGCCGTGTTGTCCGCCGCCGCGGGGGCGGTGGCCGCGAGCGGGGCCGGCAGGCCCAGGGCCAGCGCCCCGGCCAGGATGCCGCGGCGGTGTCGTCTTCGCTGTGCGGTCACGGCTGCCTTCCGGTGGGCGTCGTCGGGGGCGGGGTCGTCGGCAGCCACACGCGCATGGTCGAGGGCCCGCGGTTCGCCCAGGAGTGGTAGGGGACCAGGGTGATCGACTCGAGGACGGCCGCGGCTGTCGTGGCTTCTTCGAGCGGCGGGTACGGCCAGGCGGTGTCATGCGGTTCGGCGACTTCCCCCGGCGCGAGGACCGTGCCGTCCGGACCGTCCTCCGGTTCGGCGGACGGGTCCACGCGGAGCGCGTCGACGTCGTGTCCGTCCGGCAGGTCGGTGGATTCGGCGCAGTAGACGAGGGGTCCGCGCTGGACGGCCACCGTGCCGCGTGTCGCGTCGATGCGGGGGTCGGACCGGATCCAGCGCGGGGTGACGGGCAGTTCGAGGCGTAGCTCGTCGCCGGGCCGGAAGACCCTGGTGACCAGTGCCGTGCCGGGGGCGACCGTACGGCGATTCCCGTCCGGGTCGACCAGCCGGGCCGTCTCCCCCGCCGTCCACGCGGGGACGCGCAGGGACAGGGTCCAGGGGCGGGCCGGGGAGCGGCTGATCCGTACGGCCACGGTCCCGCCGGACGGGTAGTCGGTACGGACCCGCAGCGCCACGCCCTGCCCGTCGCCCAGGGAGGTGGCGAGTTCCGCGTCGGCGTACTGGTGCAGTTGGAGGCCGTCGTCGTCCGCCGTCGCCAGGTACGCCGGCAGTTGGGCGAGAGTGCGCGCGACGTTGGTCGGGCAGCACGACACCGCGAACCAGGGGGCGCGCAGGCCGGAGTCGGCGCGCGGGCTGACGCGGTCCGCCGGCGGCACGGTGCCCCGGTGCCGGCGGTGCAGGGTGTTGGCGTAGAAGAAGGACCGGCCGTCCTCGGACGGGGAGGCGGCGATCACGTTGAACAGCGTCCGCTCGGCCAGGTCCGCGAAGCGCGGCTCGCCGGTGGCCAGCAGCAGCCGCCAGGCGAGCATCACCGAGGCGACACCGGCACAGGTCTCCGAGTAGGCGCGGTCCGGCGGCAGCACGAAGTCGTCGCCGAAGGACTCGTCGCGGTGGTGCGAGCCCATCCCGCCGGTCAGATAGGTCCGCCGGGCGACCGTCGCCTCCCACTGCCGCACGACGGCGGCGAGCAGCTCCTCTTCGCCGGTCTCCACGGCCACGTCGACCGCGCCGGCCGCGAGGTACAGGGCACGCACGGCGTGGCCGCGCAGCGCCGTGGCCCGGCGTACGGGCAGGTCGTCCTGGAAGTAGGCGCGGCCGAACTCGATGTCGGCGAGGGTGCCGTGGCCGCGTCGGCCGAGGAACAGCGCGGCCTGGTCGAGGTAGCGCTGCTCCCCCGTCAGCCTGGCGAGTTCCACCAGGGCCGTCTCGATCTCCGGGTGCCCGCAGAGGCCCTGGTTGCCGCCGGGCCCGAAGTCGGTGCAGATGTGATCGGCGGCCCGCCGGGCGATCTTCGTCAGCTCGCCCTCGCCCCGGGCGCGGGCCTGTGCCACACCCGCTTGGACGAGGTGCCCGTGACAGTAGAGTTCGTGGCCCCATTCGAGGTCGCTGTAGCGGGGCTGCTGTCCGGGGCGGCCGAAGGCGGTGTTCAGGTAGCCGTCCGGGTGCTGGGCGGGGGCGATGACGTCGGTGAGCGCCGCGACGTCCCCGTCGTACGCGGCGCCCGCCCAGGACATGGCCTCCAGGAGCTTGTAGATCTCGGAGTCGGCGAACTCCCGGCCACGTCGGTCGGTGTGGACGCGGCCCTCGGCGGCGGCCCGGAAGTTGCCGGTCCAGCCCTCGCGTTCCATCCAGTCGCGGCAGTGGCCGAGCGTCGCGGTCGCGTTGGTGTGGCGGCGCCTGGCCCAGAAGCCGCCGGTGATCCGGACCTCGTCCAGGCCGAGCGGGCGCAGCCGGCCCCGGGTCGGCGCCACCGGCAGCACGAGGGGGCGTGCCGTGTTGTCCCTCACCAGTCCATGCCTTCGTCCACGTCCTTCCGGTGGTCCGTCTTGTCCGTAGAGGCGGCTCTGCTCTGTTCCGGCTCAGCCCTTGAGGGCGCCGGACATGAAGCCTCTGATGTAGTGCCGTTGCAGCAGCAGGAAGAGCAGCAGGCAGGGCACGGCCAGGACCACCACGCCCGCCTCGGTGGCGCCGTAGTCGACGGCGCCCATGCTCTGCTGCCGCAGGTTCGCGACGGCCAGGGGCAGCGGTGCCTTCTCGCTGTCGGAGATGAGGATCAGGGGTGCGATGAAGTCGTTCCAGGCGGCGAGGAACGCGAACAGTCCCACGGTGATCAGTCCGGGCCGCACCGCCGGAAGGAGCACACGGCGCAGCGCGCCCGCCGTGCCGCAGCCGTCGACGAGGGCCGCCTCCTCCAGTTCGCGGGGTACCGCCTCGAAGGAGATCCGCATCATGAAGGTGGCGAACGGCAGTTGGAACATGGCGAGGACGAGGCTCAGTCCGATCAGCGAGTTCTGCAGCTGGAGGCGGCCCAGCAGGACGTAGAGCGGGATGAGGAGGGTGGCGTAGGGGACCATGAGGATGGCCAGGGTCAGCAGGAACAGCAGGTTCTTGCCGGGGAAGTCGAAGCGGGCGAAGGCGTAGCCGCCCAGCAGGGACACCCCCAGGGTCAGGGCGACGGTCAGTGCGGAGACGACCGTGCTGTTGAGCAGGTAGCGCCACAGGCCCGCGTCGTACTCGAGCAGCGTCCGGTAGTTGCCGAGGCCGTAGCCGGACTGCTGGGCGGTGCCGGGCTGACCGCTCACGGACGCCCAGGCGTTCCACAGCAGCGGGAAGAGGAAGATGACGGCCAGGGAGCCGGCGACGACATAGTGGGGCGTCCGGCCCAGGGCGCGGGTGAGCACCGTGGTGTCCCTTCTCATGAGGCGGCGGGTGTCATGACTCGTCGGCGCGGCGCAGGCCCCGGAACTGCAGGGCGTTCAGCAGGAGCAGCGCGGCCAGCACGAGGATCGAGAGGGCCGCCGCGGTGCCGAGGTTCAGCCGCTGGAACGCCTCCCGGTAGATCAGCTGGACGACGGTGACCGTGCTGTTGTCCGGTCCGCCCTTGGTGAGGATGAAGAACTGGTCGAAGGCGAGCAGGGAGCCGGTCACGCACAGCAGGAGGCACAGGGCGAGGGAGGGCCGCAGCAGCGGCAGGGTGATGGAGCGGAAGATCTGGGGGCGGCTCGCGCCGTCCGTCCGTGCCGCCTCGTACACCTCGTGCGGGATGCGCTGCAGGCCCACGAGCAGGATCAGCATGTAGAAGCCGGCGAACTTCCAGACGATCAGGAACACCGTCGACCACAGGGCCGAGGTCGGTGAGCCGAGGAAGGACACCGGGTCGTCGACGAGGCCGAAACCTTCGAGGATGCGGCTGAGCGGGCCGGTGGTCGGGCTGTACAGGCCCCAGAACAGCAGGGACGCGGAGGCCAGCCCGAGGGCGCCGGGGAGGAAGTAGACCGTGCGGAAGAAGCCCGCGCCGGGGCGGGACTCCTGCACCAGCAGGGCCAGGAGCAGCGCCAGGGCGAGCAGGACGACCGTGACGATGACGGTGTAGAGGAGGGTGAACCGGATCGCGGGCCAGAACAGGGTGCCGTCGGTGATGTCGGTGTAGTTCTCGGGCGCGTTGACGCCCCGGTCTCCCCCGAGCAGCGGCCAGTCGCTGAGCGACATCTGACCGACCAGCAGCAGGGGCAGCAGGAAGAAGACCGCGACGAACACCGCCGTGGGGGCCGCGTAGGCCAGGCCCTTGGCCTTGCGGGAGCGCCATCGGGGCGGGGGTGTGCCGGCCCGCCGCCGCGGCGGTGTCAGGTGCTCGGCCGTCGCCCGGTCGGCCACTCTCACCGGCATGGCTCTCCTTAGCCGTAGAAGGTCTCAGCCGTAGGACGTCGCGAGGGTCGGTTCAGTCGGCCAGTGAGGCGGTGACGGCGTCGTTGTCCTTCTCGACCGTCTTGCCGTCGCCGAAGGCGGCGTGGCGCATCAGCTCCAGCCAGGGCCCGTTGGGGTCGTTGAAGGTCTGGCCGAACTTCATGGCGTACGGGGTGCGGCCCTCGGCGACGAGTTCGTTGATGGTGACGAGGCGCGGGTCGGCCTTGGAGTGCTTGTTGGACGCGAGGTCGGTGCGGGCCACCACGTCCTTGTGCGCGGCGACCACGTCGACCTGGGCCTTGTCGCCCAGGGACCAGGCGAGGAAGTTCCAGGCCTGGTCGGCCGACTCGCTGGTGGCGGAGATGCCGATGGCGTCGCCGCCGACGAAGGTGGACCTGCCGCCGTCGGGGCCGGGGATGGGCGCGACGCCGAGGTCCAGGTCCTTGGGCATCAGCCCGAGCGTGGTCGACGGCATGGGCATCACGCCGACCTCGCCCTTGGGGAAGACGCCGGTCCAGGTCGTGCCCGTCTCCTCGCGGGCGCCGGGCGCCACGATGTCGTCGCGCACCCAGCCGCGGTAGGTGTCGTAGACCTTCTTCGAGGCGGTGGAGGCGAGATTCGCCTCGGTGCCCTCCTCGTTCAGGACGTCCTCCCCGGCGGCCCAGACGGACGGCCACCAGGTGAAGACGCCGCAGCCGCCACAGTTGCCGCCGAAGAAGGTGCCGTGGACACCGCCGCCGAGCGCGTCCACGGCCCGGGCCTGCCGGTCCCACTCGCGCAGGGTGGTGGGCGGCTTCTCGGGGTCGAGCTTCGCCTTCCGGTAGAGCTCCTTGTTGTAGAAGAGCACCGACAGGTCGAGGGTGTGCGGGACCACGTACTTCTTGTCCTCGTACGTGCCGGCCTTGATGTGCGACTGGGCCAGGTGCTCGGCGAAGGGCAGGGCGTCGACGCGGTCGGTGAGGTCGGCGAAGAGGCCGCTGGAGGTGTAGTTGGGCACGAACACGACGTCGGAGGCGAACAGGTCGGGCAGGTCGCGTGATCCGGCCGCCGCGCCGACCTTGGCCTGGTAGTCGTCGGTGGGGACGACGGTCAGTTCGATCTTGTTTTTGTGGTCGGCGTTGTAGGCCTCGACCAGGGCCTCGCTCTGCGGCCGGGTCGCCGCGCGCGTCCACATCGTCAGCTTGGTGCCGTCGTCGACACCGCCGGCGGCCGCCTTGTCCCCTCCCCCGCCGGAGCCGTCGTTGTCCGAGCCGCACGCGGTGACCAGGCTCGCGGTAACGAGCAGGGCGATGGCACCTGTGACGAGGCGGCGCATGTGTCCACGCGGTCCGGCCGTGCTCCCCGTGCTCCCCGTGCTCCCCGTGCTCCCCGTGCTCCCCGTGCTCCCCGTGCTCCCCGTGCTCCCCGTGCTCCCCATGGTCGATTCCCCTTGTGTCGCGGCGGGCCGTGCGCGGGCCTGCCGGTCGGGACAATGATGTGGTGGCACTGAACTGAGTGGCGGAAACGGGCCGAAAAGGCTTTCTGAGACGCTAAGGACGCATCCCAGGACCCGTCAATCCCCTTGCGTGAAGCGGTTTCTGAGCTGAACTCGAAAACCCGGACCAGGGCGGGACCGAAAATTTCCGCGTACTGTTTGGACTGCCCTCGACGGCGTCGGCAGGCGACGCGAGACAGGAGAAGACCCATGGCACAGGCCACCGGCCCCTCGCGTTCGCAGCCCGCCACCCTCAGCGATGTCGCCCGGCTGGCGGGCGTGTCGATCGCCACGGCTTCCAAGGCCCTCAACGGCCGCAGCCAGGTGCGGGCGGAGACCAGAACGCGCGTGATCGAGGCGGCCGAGCGCCTCGCGTTCCGGCCCAATCAGGTGGCCCGGGGCCTGCTGGCCGGCCGGACGGGCACCGTGGGGCTGCTGACCAGCGACCTGGAGGGCCGGTTCAGCATCCCGATACTGATGGGCGCCGAGGACGCCTTCGGGGCGGGCGAGGTCGCGGTCTTCCTGTGCGACGCCCGCGGGGACGCGATCCGCGAGCAGCACCATGTCCGCGCGCTGCTGGGCCGCCGGGTCGACGGTCTCATCGTGGTAGGCAGCCGGACCGACCCGCGTCCGTCCCTGGGACGGGAGTTGCCGGTCCCCGTGGTCTACGCGTACGCGCCGTCTGAGAATCCGGAGGATCTGTCCATCGTCCCGGACAGCGTCGGCGCGGGCCGGATCGCCGTCGAGCATCTGCTGGCCTGCGGCCGTACCCGCATCGCGCACATCACCGGCGACCCCGGGTACGCCGCCGCTCAGGAGCGGGCCGAGGGCGCCCGGGCCGGGCTCGCCGGCGCCGGTCTGGCGCTGGTGGGTGAGCCGCGGTTCGGGGCGTGGTCGGAGGGCTGGGGGCGGGCGGCCACCGCGATGCTGCTCGACCAGCACCCGGAGGTGGACGCCGTGCTGTGCGGCAGCGACCAGATCGCCCGGGGCGTCATCGACGTCCTGCGCGAGCGCGGCCGGCGGGTGCCGGAGGACGTGGCGGTCATGGGCTTCGACAACTGGCGGGTCCTGACGTCCGCGTCCCGGCCGCCGCTGACCAGTGTCGACATGAACCTCGAACAGGTCGGGCGGGCCGCCGCTCACGCCCTGTTCACGGCGATCTCCGGCGGCACCCGCCGCTCCGGCGTCGAGACCCTGCCCTGCCGGGTGGTGATCAGGGGGTCGACGGTGCCGCTGTCGTGAGTCGCGGCGCCCCGCGGCTCACTTCGCGAGTCGGCCGAGTGCCGCCAGGACCGGTGCCACGCCGTCCTCCTCGGCCAGGTGGCGCGCCACCTCCCGGGCACGGTCGCGGTGGGCCGGTTCTCCCACGGCCCGGCGCAGGGCGGGGGCGAGCGTGTCGGCGGTGAGGCGGCGCAGGGGAACGACGCAGGGGGCGGTGCCCAGGGCGACGAGACGGGTCGCCCAGAAGCCGGCGTCGAACTGCACCGGCACCGGCACGGTCGGGACACCCGCGCGCAGGACGGCGGCGGTGGTGCCGGCTCCGGCGTGGTGGACGACGGCGGCCGTCCGGGGAAACAGCGACGCGTGCGGCACATCGCCGACGGTGATCACGTCGTCGGTGCGGGCGGCGAGGCCCGCCCAGCCCTGCTGGATGATGCCGCGCAGTCCGGCAGTGCGCAGGGCGCGCACGATCTCGCGGCTGAGACGCTCGGGGTCGGGCACGGTGGCGCTGCCCAGCCCGATGAAGACGGGGGCGGGCCCGGCGGCGAGGAACTCCTCCACGTCCGGGGGCAGGCTCCGGGTGTCGTACGGCCACCAGTACCCGGTGATCTCCAGCCCGGGCCGCCAGTCCCGCGGCCGGGACACCACCACCTCGCTGAAGCCGTGCAGCACCGGCCACCGCGCCCGCTCCTGGGCCCGGCGGATCGCGGCGGGGCCGGGCAGCGTCATGCCGTGCCGGGTGCGCAGCCGACGCACGGCCCGGGTGAAGACCTGGTCGACGGCGGTGGTGACGGCGAGTCCGCCCAGGTGGTTGCCCACGGTGCCGAGCGAGCGGCCGCCGAGCATGGGTGCCCCGAACTCCCGTGTCGGATGCTGGGGTTGGAGGAACAGGCCCAGGCTGGGCAGGGTCAGTCCCTCGGCGATGGCGCGGCCCAGCGGCGCCACGGCTCCGGCGGCCAGCACGGCGTCGGCGCCTCGTGCCGCCCGGACCAGGTCGTCGGTCATCTCCTCGGCCGCCGACCTGGCCATCGAGACGACGCGCAGCAGCTTGCCGAGCCCTGTCGTGCTGGCGTGCAGGCCGCGGCCGCGCTCGGAGTGCAGTTCGGCGTGCGGGTCGACCGGGGTCGGGTGGAATCGCACCCCGGTGCCGGCGGTCAGCGGCTCGAACAGGGCGTGGGTGACGAGCGTGACCTCGTGCCCGCTGCGCGCCAGCCGCGCGCCCAGCCCGGTGTACGGCGCGACGTCGCCGCGCGATCCCGCCGTCATGATCACCAGCCGCATGGGTCCCAGTGTGGCCCGGCGGGGCGGACGACACGCGGTGGACGCCGGCAGAGGTCCGAGAATCGCCGGTGCGGGTGAGGCGCGGAGAGTGGTCGGCGCCGCGGCGGCTCAGGGCCGTGGGCCGGTGCCCAGCTCTTGATGAGCCCGTTGGCGGCGACCCGGTTGTTCCGAGACCGAGGACGGCCTCGGAACGGGCCCCACGTGGCAACCCGGTCGCCCCGCAAGGCGTCCTCCCCGGTGAGCGGGATGGATTCGCCGGCCTGCCCGAGTTGTGATGGGGACAAGGATGAGTGACAAGGCCCGCAGACTGTTCGAGGCGCTCGACCTCGACCATGACGGGGTTCTCACCCGGGAAGAGGTGATCGTCGCTCTGCGGACGAACGGACCGTCTCTGGCGGCCTCCGGCGTCCTGCCGTACTGGGGAGTGCAGGACGCCGACGCTTCCTCCGCGTTGTTCGACACCGCCGACCAGAACGGGGACGCGGTGCTGACCCTGGACGAGTTCACCGTGGTGGTGGACCGTCGGTTCGGCTGGAGCTGACGGCGTCTTCCGGCCGACGGCCATCGCTACGGCGGAACTCCATGGCCAGCTGGTCCGGCTTGACCGTGACCACGGCCTGGGGCCGCGGCGCGCGGGAGGTGAGTTCGAAGGACGGCCAGGTCCGCAGGACGGTCGCCAGGATGATCTGGAGCTCGGCCCAGGCGAAGTTCTCGCCGATGCACTTGCGGCGGCCGTCGCCGAACGCGAGGAACGAGCCCCGGGTGGCCGACACCTTCTCGGGTGTCCAGCGGTCCGGGTCGAAGACCTCGGGGTCGGCGAACACGTCGGGATCGTGCTGGTGGAGGTAGGGACTCCAGACGACGTCCGCGCCCTGGGGCACGAGGTGACCGCCGAGATCGATGTCGCGGGTGGCGGTCCGGGTCACCAGCCAGGCCGGCCCGTACTTGCGGATGACTTCCTGCAGCACCTGACGGGCGAAGGGCAGGTGTTCCAGGTCGCCGTAGCGCAACGGACGGTCCGCGCACACCGTGGTGAGTTCCTCGCGCAGCCGTCGCTCGATCCGCGGATGACGGGTGATCTCATACAGCGTCCAGGCCAGCGTGGTGCCGGTGGTCTCGATCGCCCCGGTCAGCAGGGTGATGGCCTCGTCCTGGAGCTGCTGACGGGACAGCGGGTCCTCCGCCGTCAGCAGGGTGTCGAAGAGGCCGGTCCGCTGTTCGCGGGCAGCCGCGTGCGGGCATCCGGCGGCGTCCGGGGCCGCCACGTCGGAGGCGGCGGCGGTCCGGTTCGCGCGGTGGTCGATGGCCTGGTCGATGAGGGCGCGGAGCCGGGCGACGCGCTGCGCGTGGGCCCGGTTGGCGGGCAGCGGCAGCCGGGTCGCCCAGGGCGGGAGGATGGTCTGCCGAATCGTTCCTTTCATGATGTCCGGCATCAGCGAGGTGAACTCGCCCGCCAGGTGCTCGGGCAGGTCCGCGCCGAACAGGGCGACGAGGAAGGCCGCGAGCGTGACTTCGTTCATGTCCTCGTAGACGTCACGCGGCCGCCCTTCGGGCCATGCGCCGACCATCGCCGTGACCTGTTCGATCATGGCGTCGCCGCGGTCGGCGATATGGGCCTTGTTGAACATGGGCTGCATCAGACGTCGGTTGCGCAGGTGGGAGTCGCCGTCCGCGATCGTCGCGAGTCCGTCGCCGAAGAACACGCGCAGCGCGTCGATGATCTTGCCGCCCTTGGCGTAGTGCGCGGCGTCGGTCACCAGGACCTTGCGGGTCAGGGCGGGGTCGGTGACGACATAGGCCGGTGTGGGGCCGATCCGTATGCGTACGACGGGGCCGTGCTCACGCAGGGAGCTGATGAACGGCAGGGGGTTGCGGGCGAGTTGGACGCCGTGACCGATCAGGGGGAGCCCACCGGGGGCGGTGCGGATGCTCGACGTCGCGGGAGCGTTCATGGCCGGTTTCACTCCTTGTGGGGGCGACAAACGATCGATGCATGCCCAGTACACGGTCGCGGGATTCCCCTCCTCTGCGATCCATGTGTCACACGGGTTGGGGAGGCACCGGCCTCGGCTCACTGGAAGGCCGGCATCACTTCCTTGATGAACAGCTCCAGGGACTTGCGCTTCTCCTCGTGCGGGAGGCCGGTGTCGATCCAGAAGCTGTACTCGTCGACGCCGAGTTCCTCATAGGCGCGCAGCCGCTCGACGACTCGGCCGGGGTGCCGATCATCGCGGTCCTGTGCGGTGACTCCGGCAGGAACTCCGGCCGGTCCTCGAACTTCGACTCCGGGCTGGGCGGCAGGAACCCGTTCCGCGGAGTGGTCTCGTTGCCCGAACCAGGCGTCGAAGGTGCGGTAGAAGCGGTTGATCGCCTCGGCGGCCGGGCGCCAGCCGTCGGGCTCGTCAGGAGAGTGGACATGGGTGTGCCGCAGCACCATCAGGTCGGGCCGTAGCACCTCTGGGTGGCCGGCGGCCGCGGTGTCGAACGTCGCTTTGAGGGCGACGACTTCCTCGTCGCCCTTCATGAGCGGCGTGACCGTGACGTTGCAGCCCTGCGCCACCGCGAAGTCGTGGGAGGCGGGGTCGCGGGCGGCGATCCACACGGGCGGGTGGGGCCGCTGCACCGGCTTGGGGACGCTGGTCGAGGTCGGGAACCGCCAGATCTCGCCGTCGTGGGCGTAGTCGCCGGCGCCTTCCTCTCGTGCCAGGTCGCGTACGACATGCGGGCCGGTTCCTGATACCGACGCGGGGAGCCGGGTCCTCCGCCGCCGTTCGGCGACGCGAGGACCCGGCTCCCCGCTGCTGCGGAGGATCAGGACGACTGGGCGCTCTGGTACAAGTTCTGCGCGTCGGCGCCGAAGTACGGGCCGTACATGGCGTTGGGCAGGAAGTTGTACTTGAAGCTGTTCACCGAGGACTGCAGGCCGGTCCCGGTGGCCTCGTCGAACTGGGTGAACCACGGGCCGCCGCTGGAGCCTCCGGTCATGTTGCAGGTCAGGCCGTGGTCGCTGGAGAGCAGGAAGTCCCGGAAGGTGGTTCCGCTGCAGTAGATGAACTTCTCGCCGTCGTACGGCGCGGCGGCCGGGAAGCCGAAGGAGTACATGGCCTTGCTGTAGCCGGTGTTGAAGGCCAGCCCCTGGCCGCCGACGACATCGGTCAGCCGTTTCCCGTCCAGCGGGGCGACTACGGCGGCGCCGATGTCGTAGTTGATGTCCTCACTGGCCGTCCACTGCGGCGTGGACAGGGTCTTGGACGCGGCCCAGGTGCCGTACGGGCGCTGCCCGTCGTGATAGCCGGGCACGAACACCCAGTTGGTGTGCCAGGCTCCCTGCATCTTCACGCAGTGCCCGGCGGTGATGACGGTGCTCTTGTTGGCGCTGGTGACGGCGTTGCCGGAGCAGGAGGCCGTCCGCCCCTGGTAGGTGAAGAACACCCGTCCCGCGGTCTTGGTCACCGCTCCCCCGCCGGACCAGGGGCCGCCGCCGTGCGGGATCGCCAGGGGTCCCGCGTCGGAGCCGGGTGCGCTGGGTGCCACGACGGTCGCCTTGCCCTTGCGGGGTGCGGAGGCCCGTACGTCGGAGCGGTCGACGGACAGGATGTCGAGCGGGGTGGCCGCGCGCATCCGCTGCGGGGTCCAGAAGTCGAGGGCGCTTGATCTCGCCGAGGGCGCCATGGTTCCCGCTTCGGGCGCGGCGCTCGCCGGTGCGGCGGTGACGCCGGTCGCCAGAAGGGCGGCGACGCCTGCGAGGGTGCCGAGGAGGGTGTGGCGAGTGCGGGTGGTGCCGCCGGACGGGCGAGGGCTGCGGGGTCTGCCTATCACGCGGTCTCCTTCTGCTGCGGGGGCCGGGCGGCGGGGAACCGTCCGCCCGGTCAGGCAGGGGCGTCACTGCGGACAGTCAGAGGGCAGCGTGCCACCAGGAGGCCGATATGGACAGGTGCATGTCATAACGATGGCCGAATCCTCACCTCGCTCTCCGCCCGCGCGCAAAAGGACCCGGCCTCCACGGTGGAGGCCGGGTCCGGGACGGTGCGTGAGGGTCAGAGGGCGGGGCCGGTACCGCCGGGCTGGATGCGTCCGCGCCAGGCGCCGGACTCGGTCCCGCGCTCCTCGATGTACTGCTTGAAGCGCTTCATGTCGCCCTTGACCCGGCGATCGATCGTGCCCGTCATGTCCGCCGCCTTCTCCGCGGCTCCGCTGGGCTCGATGTCCATCACCAGCTCGACCCTGGTGTGCGTGTCGTCGAGGCGCTCGAAGCGGACGGACCCCCTCTGGTTGGTGTCCCCGCTGGTCGTGCGCCAGGTGACGCGCTCGTCGGCCAGTTGGTCGACGATCTCGGTGTCGAACTCCCGCCGCACTCCGCCGATCTTGGTGGTCCAGTGGTTGTGGCGGTCGTCCAGTTGCCTGACCTCCTCGACGCCCTCCATGAAGTTCGGGAACTCCTCGAACTGCGTCCACTGGTTGTAGGCGGTGTGGACGGGAACGTCGACTTCCACGGTTTCCTTGACGGTGCTCATCCTCATGCCTCCGTTTCGCTGGTCGACTGCGGGAGGCCCATCAGCCCCGCTGCACAGGTCCGGGCCCGTGGCGGGGCGAGTACCCGAGATCTTGGGGTTGCCACACGGATCTGTGCCTTCGGTGCCTAGAAACGGTGCTGCCGCTGCTCCGGCTGCCCGTACGGCTGACCGCCCTGGCCGCCCGCGTCCTGGGTCCGCAGCTGCTCCGCCTGCTCCTTGGTCACCTTCTGTTCCGCGCCGCAGAAGGTGCACTGCGTCAGATACTTCGTCGAGATCGGGAACAGCGGCACGAAGAACAGCGTGAACTTCGTGACGCGCTTCCTGAGCGTGTGCGCGGCGGGATTGCCGCACTGCCCGCACACCAGCGTCAGTATCGCCAGCTGGTACAGGTATCCCTTGGTGCCAAAGATGATCACGTGACGGTCCTTCCCGGATCGGATCTGTCCCCAGTGTCCTGTATCGCGGCCCACCAGGACGAGCCGGCAGCCCGTTCGGCCCGGGCCCCGTCATCGCGGCCCGGGCCGAACGGTGCCGGTGCTCAGCCCGACAGCGCCGTCAGCACCACGCTCTTGGCCTCTTCCTGGACCCGGCCGAGGTGGTCGGGGCCGAGGAAGGACTCGGCGTAGATCTTGTAGACGTCCTCGGTGCCCGACGGGCGGGCCGCGAACCAGGCGTTGTCCGTGGTCACCTTGATGCCGCCGATGGGGGCGCCGTTGCCCGGGGCCTCGGTGAGGACGGCGGTGACCGCGTCTCCGGCCAGGGTGTCCGCGCTGACCTGGGCCGGGGAGAGCTTGGCGAGGAGGGCCTTCTCCTCGCGGGACGCCGGCGCGTCGATCCGGGCGTAGGCGGGCTCGCCGAAGCGGGCGGCCAGCGCGGCGTAGTGCTCCGACGGGGTCCTGCCGGTGACCGCCGTGATCTCGGAGGCGAGCAGCGCCAGGATGATGCCGTCCTTGTCGGTGGTCCACACGGAGCCGTCCCGGCGCAGGAAGGACGCCCCGGCCGACTCCTCCCCGCCGAAGCCGATGGTTCCGCCGGCCAGCCCGTCCACGAACCACTTGAACCCGACGGGCACCTCGACCAGTTCGCGGCCCAGGTCGGCGGCGACGCGGTCGATCATGGCGGAGGAGACCAGGGTCTTGCCGATGCCGGTGGCGGCCGGCCAGCGGTCGCGGTGGGCGTACAGGTAGGAGATGGCGACGGCCAGGTAGTGGTTGGGGTTCATCAGTCCGGCGTCCGGGGTGACGATGCCGTGCCGGTCGGCGTCGGCGTCGTTGCCGGTGGAGATCTGGAAGCGGTCACGCTGCTCGATGAGCGAGGCCATCGCGTACGGCGACGAGCAGTCCATACGGATCTTGCCGTCCCAGTCCAGCGTCATGAACCGCCAGGTGGGGTCGGTGTGCGGGTTGACCACGGTGAGGTCGATGCCGTGCTGTTCGGCGATGCGGCCCCAATAGGCGACGGACGCCCCGCCCAGCGGGTCCGCCCCGATCCGCACCCCGGCCACCCGGATCGCGTCCAGGTCGAGCACGCCGGGCAGGTCGGCGACATAGGTGCCCAGGAAGTCGTAGCGGCCGGTGGCGGGGGCCGCGAGGGCCCGGGCGTAGGGGATGCGCCGTACGTCCTTCAGGCCGCCCCGGATGATCTCGTTGGCCCGGTCCTGGATCCACGAGGTGGCGTCGGAGGCGGCGGGGCCGCCGCTGGGCGGGTTGTACTTGAACCCGCCGTCGGCGGGCGGGTTGTGGGAGGGCGTGACCACGACACCGTCCGCGAGCCCCGTGGTGCGGCCGCGGTTGTGGGCGAGGATGGCGTGCGAGACGGCCGGGGTCGGTGTGTAGCCGTCCGCGTCGTCGATCAGCACCGTCACCTCGTTGGCGGCGAACACCTCCAGGGCGGTGACGCGCGCGGGCTCCGACAGGGCGTGGGTGTCCGCGCCCAGGAAGAGAGGGCCGGTGATGCCCTGCTCGGCGCGGTACTCGCAGATGGCCTGGCTGGTGGCGGCGATGTGGTCGTCGTTGAACGCGCTCGCCAGGGACGATCCGCGGTGTCCGGAGGTCCCGAACGTGACGCGCTGCCCCGGATCGTCCAGGTCGGGGTGGAGCGCGTAGTACGCGGTCACCAGCCGGGCCACATCGACGAGATCCTCGAAACCGGCCGGGTTGCCCGCTCGCTCGTGCTGCATGGGCCCGCTCCTCCGCGTGGGTTGATCCTTCGCTTGCGGGTCTCATCCTTCCTCGTCACGGCGGTGCCGCGCGAGGGGGACACCACTACGAGGGCCGGATGTGGGCCAAGCCACGAGAACGAGACGTTTCGGACGGCGGGAGTTGCCAGGGAGCACGGGCAGGCGGTGCCTGCGGACGCCGAGGCGCACCGGAGCCCGCAAGGAGGCGGCGCCGCGGACCACCGGGACGCCCGGTGATGCGCGCCGCGCCGCCTGTCCTCCGCGTGGCCGTCACGTCGACGCCCTTACCGTGGTCAGATCCGTCCGCCGGTGAACCGGGTGACAGGGCCGTGCGTGCCGCGTTCCGTGCGCCGCCCCACGGCGTACGACGCGGCGCTCAGGGCGGTCAGGCCGGCTCCGACGCCCGCGGCGACGAGCTTGCGATGGGCGATGACCGTCCAGGCCGTCTTGGCCGTGGCCGCGACGTGGCCCGAGGCCGTGACGACCGCCTGGCGGCCCGCCTCGACGCCCTTGGCGGCGGTCTGCATGGCCGCCGTCGTCGCCTCGGCGGAGCGCTCGGCGCCGGCCTTGACCGCTGACCCCGCGTCATCGACCTTGGTCGCCGCACGCTTGGCGGCCTGGGACGTCGGCGCGGTCGCCTTGTCCGCCGCGTTGCGCGCCTTGGACTCCGTCGTCCGAATGGTGGTCGGCTTCTGATTCGTGCGCTTGTTCTGTTCAGTCATGGACACCGACTTGCCTCTGACTCGGTCGGCAAACACGTTCGGTCGCGCGCTGTCGGGTCGGGTGAGGGCTGATCCCCACGTCGGAGGGGTAAGCGAGCTACAGACAACAAGCACGTCACAGCACGAGGGAAGGTGCCTCATGGCCAACATCCTGGATCGCATCAAGCAGTTCGCCCGGAGTCCGCAGGGGCGGCGGGCCGTCGAGCAGGCGCGGCGGGCCGCGGCCGACCCCCGCAAGCGGGCCCAGGCCCAGCGCCTGCTGGGCAAGCTCCGCGGCCGCCGCTGAGCCGGCCCGGACAGCCGCACCGGCCGCGCCACGTACCTCCCGGTGGCCAACTCCTCGTACCGACACGTGTGTTCATGTCCGGTCAGGGCACTTGGGTCGCACCACACCTGAGAGGAGCTGGTTCGATGAGCAGGGCAGGGAACGGCAGGAGGGTCTGCGCCTTAGGCGTCGCCGGTGTCCTGGCGGGAACGGTGCTGACCGGCTGCGGCGAGGACGGGGACACCGGCGGCGACGGCGCGCGGGGTACCTCCTCCGCCGGCGGCGCCACACAGGAGCAGGGCACCCAGGCGGTGCGCTCGGCCTACGACAGGACGGCTGAGGAGGACACCGCCAAGGTGAAGCTGCGGGTGCGGACCTCGGCCCAGGGCGCCTCGGAGTCGGCCGACGGGCAGGGCGTCGTGGACCTGGACGACGGCGACAGCGTCATGACGCTCACGGTGCGGGGGCAGCGGATCGAACAGCGCGTGATCGATCAGGTGCTGTACCAGAAGATGCCGAAGGGGCAGGCGCCGGACGGCAAGCCCTGGATCAAGATCGATCTGGGGAAGGTCGCCCGGAAGCAGGGCGCCGGCGACAACTCCATGAGCGATCCGGCGCGGTCGGCGGCGTACGCCAAAGCCATCACCGACAAGGACGTGACCAAGAAGGGCACGGCCACGATCGGCGGGGTGCGGACCACGCACTACCGCGTCTCCGTCGACGTCGCCGAGCTGCCCGACGGCGAGACCCTGCGCAAGCAGGTCGGCCCGGCCCTGCCGATGGACGTGTGGCTGGACGACGAGGGCAGGATGCGACGTCAGCAGCTCGACATGACCCTCAAGACGCCGACGTCGGCGGAGCGGTCCGCCGCCGATGCCTCGTCAGCGCCGCAGCGGGTCACGGTGCGCACGGTCATGGACTTCACCGGCTTCGGCACCGCGATGGAGGCGGACGAGCCGCCGGCCGGACAGGTCACCGACATGACCGGCAAGGCCCTGGAGCAGGGCAAGGGCCAGAGCTGACACCGGTTCACCCCAGGTCACGGCCGCGGACCCGCCGTACTACGTCGTCCGCGGCCTCCGGCCAGGCGGGGTGGTCGAATCCGAAGCCCGCTGCCAGCAGACGGCCTGGGACGACACGCCTGCTCTTCAGCAGCAGTTCGGTGTCCGAGCGCAGCACGAAGGCGCCGGCCTCCCCGCCATCCGGCGTGTCGCGGGCAGCCCCACGGGCATGCCCCAGGCGGTACGCAGGGCGCGCATCAAGTCCCGCTGAGGCAGGGGCGCGGGAGCCGCGAGGTTGACCGGGCCCTGGATGTCGTCCCGGGCGACGAGGAACTCCACCGCCCGGACGAAGTCCCGGTCGTGTATCCAGGACACGTACTGCGCACCGCCGGCGACCGGGCCGCCGAGGCCGAGCCGGGCCGGCCGGAGCAGGACGTCGAAGACACCGCCGCGGTCCGGGCTCATCACCATGGCGGCGCGCAGGGCCACCTTGCGGGTGTCCGGCGTGTCGGCCGTCTCCTGCTCCCGCTCCCAGGCCTTGGCGATGTCGACGCTGCAGGCCCAGTAACCGGGGGTGCCGGGTTCGGCTCCGCCGATCACGCCGCCGGCCTCGTCGTTGGGCGCGTCGAAGCGGTGGGCGTAGATCCTCGCGGTGCTCATCCGGAGCCAGAGCCGGGGCGGCCGGGCGGCCTTGGCGATGGCCTCGCCCACGACCCGGGCGGAGTCGACCCGCGAGTCCATCATGCCGCGGGGGTTGGCCGGGGTGTACCGGCAGCTCACGCTCCGCCCGGCCAGGTTGACGACGACGTCGCTGCCGTCGATCTCCTCCGTCCACGGCCCCGGGGTCGCACCGTCCCAGCGCACTTCGCCCGGGCTCGCGGGGCTCCTGCTCAGCACCACGACGTCATGTCCTGCGGCGCTCAGCGCGCGCTTCAGGACCGTGCCGACCTGTCCGGTCCCGCCGGGTATCACGATCTTCATGAAGGTCTCCCCCTCGACGTGTGGGACCGACCCCAGCCCACATTTGAAGGCGTTCAAAACCTCTCGAGGGTGCAGGTCCCGGCCGGACCGGCGGTGCCATCGGGCAAGATGGGGCCATGAGCGTAGTCAAGATCAACGTGCTGACCGTGCCCGCCGAGCAGCGGGAGACGCTGGAGAAGCGGTTCGCCTCCCGCGCGCACACCGTGGAGAGCTCCGACGGGTTCGAGTGGTTCGAGCTCCTCCGCCCGGTGGAGGGCACCGACACCTACCTCGTCTACACGCGGTGGCGTGACGAGGCGTCGTTCCAGGCCTGGATGGAGGGGCCGATGAAGGCCGCGCACCAGGGCGGCGGCGAGGGCGGTGAGCGGCCCAAGCCCGCCGCGAGCGACTCGACCCTGTGGTCCTTCGAGGTCGTGCAGCAGGCGGGCCCGAAGGGCGCGTAGCCCGCTTGAGCGCACGCGCGAGGTCCCCCATGCCGCTTTCAGGCACGGGGGACCTCGCACATACAGGCTCAGGAACGCCGGGAACGCGTGGGCGCGGCGGTACGGCCGACCGCGGCCGCCAGTTTGCGGAGCCGGCGCCAGTCCAGGCGTGGCGGCGCCTCGGGGACTCCGGGGCGGTCGCGGGGCACCCGGACGCGCAGGGCCCGGCGGGCGATGCGGCAGTGGACGGGGGCGGGCAGGGTGAGTGCCTCGCCGTCGAGGCCGACTTCGAGATGCGGTTCGTCGGAGTGGACGACGACGTGCTGGGCGGTGAGCACGGTGAGGCCCTCCGGCCGCGGGGACAGCAGGAGTTCGGCCGCTTCCACGGCGCTGTCCACACGGACCGCGAGCACGCCCAGCTTCCCGGAGTTGAGCCGCTCGCGCCTGCCGAAGCCGAACGGGTCGTCCATGCGGTAGGCGTTGTTGCTCACCAGGACGGCCTGCGGGTCGGCGATGGTGGTGCCGTCGGCGCTGGCCGTCAGCCGCGGGCCGCTCTGCCGGGTGAGCAGTTCGGGCAGCCGCTCCAGCGCGGCACCCACCTTGTCGTCGCGGTAGCCGGGGCTCTGGACGACAGCCCCGTAGACACCGAACGACGCGTTGTTGACGAAGGGACGGTCGTCGGCGAAGCCGAGGTCGACGCGGAGTTCGACCCCGTCCGTGAGGGCGTCGAGGCAGGTGGACGGGTCGTCCCGGTCCAGGCCCAAATCCATGGCGAAGTGGTTGCGTGTGCCGGCCGAGATGACGAGGAACGGCAGGCCGTGCTCCGCGGCGACGGCGGCGACCATCGCCTGTGTGCCGTCGCCGCCCGCGACGCCCAGGAGGTCGGCTCCGTCGGCCACAGCGGCCTGGGCCAGGGCGGTGACGTCCTGGTGGTGATCCGGGTCGAGCAGGACGACCCGGGCACCCAACTCCTCGGCCTTCTCCTTGAGGGAGAACTTCTCGACCTTGCCGCCGCCGGAACGCGGGTTGAGCAGCAGGAAGGGGCGCTGCGGCGGCGGTGTCCGGTACTCCTTGACCCGTACCGGCCGCAGTCCCGTGCTGCGCAGGGCGTAGCGGCCGCTCCAGACCGCGAGACACCACAGCAGCAGCGAGGCGAAGACCACCCAGATCAGATTCGCGGCCGCGAAGAGGATGATGACGCCGACGGGGGCGACCACGGCCAGTACGGCCGCCGCCATGCGTGCCGGTCCGCGACGGGACAGGACCCACCAGAGCGCCGCCGCGGTCAGGGCGAGTCCCGCCAGGCCGGCCAGAAGCAGGAGCAGTCCCTTCAGGCCGCCGGAGACGAGGGGCAGAAACGCGGCCAGCGCGACCGCGGCCAGGGCTCCCCTGGCCGCCCATCTCTGCCGGCGGTGATCCCGCTCGCCCATCGCCGATCCCATCTCGTTCCTCCGCTCGAAGGCCGGCTCGGGCGCCCCTCGCTGCCACGCCCTGCCGTGCGTCATGGTGCCCGCCGACGGATCGGCTCGGCCACTGCCGTCCCTGATGACTCCCCACCGGCGGGCACGTCAGACGTGAAGATCCCCCGGGGCGGAGCCATCGGTAGCGTACGCGGCCCCGCGGGCTGGGTTCCGCACACCGGGGCACGCCGGTGCGCACCTTCACCGCCCGTTGGGCAACCGGACACTCACACCCCCTTGACCCAGTGAGTCTCATTACGCAACTCTGCTGTTCACAGTCCCTTTCCGACGAGGAGGCCGGCACGCGATGGAGTGGACGGGCGCACGGTACGCGGATCAACCGACGGTCGAGGTGTCGACCTGGATCGCCGCTCCGCCGGGGAGAGTGTGGGCGCTCGTGTCGGATGTGACGCGGATGCCGGATCTGAGCGAGGAGTTGCAGTGGGCGGGGTGGACCGGCGGGGCCGCCGGGCCTGCCGTCGGGGCGCGGTTCACCGGCCGGAGCAGGCACGAGTCGCTGGGTGAGTGGGAGACGACCTGCACGGTCGTCGCCTGCGACCCGGAGCGGGTGTTCGCGTGGGCGGTCGGGGATCCGGCCGAGCCCAGTGCCGTCTGGCGGTTCGGGCTCGAAACCAGGGACGGCGGGACCGAACTGTCGCAGTGGATGCGGATGGGGCCGGGGCGCTCCGGCCTCTCCTTCGCGATCGACGCCATGCCGGAGAAAGAGCAGAAGATCGTGTTCGTGAGGTTGCGGGAGTTCGAGCGAGGCATGACCGCCACGCTGGAGCACATCAGGCAGCGGGCGGAGGCGTGATGCGCACGGCGACGACCGTCGAGGCGGCGGCTCTCGGCTCCTGGTCCCGGCAGGCCGACTTCGTCGTCGAGGCGGAGAAACTGGGGCTCGACGTCTGCTGGGTGGCCGAGGCGTGGGGGTCGGACGCCCCGTCCGCCCTGGGCTTCTACGCGGCCCGTACGGAGCGGATGCTGCTGGGCTCCGCGGTCATGCAGGTCGGGACGCGCACGCCGGTGGCCCTCGCCCAGGCGGCGATCACCCTGTCCAATCTGTCCGGCGGGCGCTTCCTGCTGGGTCTGGGCCCGTCCGGACCACAGGTGATGGAGGGGCTCCACGGGGTGCCGTTCGCTCGCCCTCTGGCCCGGACGCGCGAGACGGTGGAGATCGTGCGGCAGGTGGTCGCGGGCGGCAAGATCTCCCATTCGGGGGCCGAGTTCAGGATTCCGCTGCCCGGCGGGGAGGCGGTGCCGATGCGCCTGTCGATGCGGGCCGAGCACCCCGTCCCCGTCTACCTGGCCGCGCTGTCGCCCGCCATGCTGCGGCTGACCGGCCAGGTCGCGGACGGCTGGCTCGGCACCAGCTTCGTACCGGAGGGCGCGGCGGAGGCCTACTTCGCCCCGCTGGACGAGGGGCTGGCCGCCGCCGGGCGCGGCCGCGCCGGGTTCGACGTCTGCCAGGGCGCCGAGGTCGCGTTCGCCCGGGACGAGGAGGCGCTCGGGCCCATGGTCGCGGGCCGGAAGAAGGAACTCGCCTTCAGCCTGGGCGGCATGGGTTCCGCGTCGGCCAACTTCTACAACCGGGCCTACGGCCGTCAGGGCTGGGCCGAGGTCGCGGCGGAGGTGCGGGAGCGCTGGCAGGCGGGCGACCGGGACGGCGCGGCGGGGCTCGTCACCGACGACATGGTGCTGGCCACCACGCTCATCGGCACCGAGGAGATGGTGCGACGGCGGCTGCGGGTCTGGCGGGACGCCGGTGTGGACACGGTCCGCCTCTACCCGGCCGGGGAGACCCTGGACGACCGGCTCGACACCCTTGGCCGGGCGATCGAGTTGGTCCGGGAAGCCGGTTCCGGAGCATGACCCCGGCTTGTCCGCCGGGCCCACCGGCGGACAGGTAGGCTCCCGTGCTGATCATCGGCCGACATGAATATCAGGGGGGCTCCGTGCGGGCCATGGCTACCGTGACGACGACCGCGCTCGCGTGCCTGCTGGCGGGCGCGGCCCTCGCGGGGTGCGGCTCCGGCGGCACCGGCGAGGACAAGTCCGCGGGCGACCTGCTCGACGAGGCCAACGCGACGATGCGAAAGCTGGACTCCGTCACCGTCGACATCACCAACCGCACGACGAGCGGCGCCACCATCACCAGCCATCTCGTGACCGACCTGGACAGCCGGTGCAGGTCGAGGACCGAGATGACCGGAGGCGCCGCTCTGGAACAGATCCGGCTGGGCAAGACCGACTACGTCCGGCCGAACCGGGCCTACCTGCAGAAGTGGAAGAAGGTCCCGGGTGCCGCGGGCGAGCAGAAGCTGTGGGTGAAGACGCCGGTGGACCCGGCCGCTTCGGGCAACGGCCTCACCTCCTGCGAGCGGCCCTTCGACTCGTTCGGCACGGCGAAGAAGGGCGGCTCCACCCGGGTCGGGGGCACGAAGGCCGTCGAGCTGATCGTGACCGACAAGGCGGACAAGGGAGGGACGTACACCTTCTACGTGGCCGAGGAAGGCGAGCCCTACCTGCTCAAGACGGTCTACAAGAACGCTGCGCAGCACACCACCACGGCGTTCAGCGCCTTCGACGAGCCCCTCGGCGTCCGGGCGCCGAAGGCGAGCGAGGTGCTGAGTCTGCCCGGCGGCAGCCGCTGACCCGGTCCGGCGAGGAGGGCGGCAGCGCTTTCCGTTGAATATCGGCAGCAACTGGCCGACCGGGGCGAATCAGCCCACAAGGGCTTGACGGGGGCGAGACGCGCTCGGCCTACTGGTAGGCGCAGCGGCCGTGTCGGGGGGTCTGATGGTGCGGCGACGATGGGCGGTGGTGGTGGGCCTGGTGGCCTGTCTGCTGCTGCAGCTCGCCGCCCCGGGGCTCACTCGGAGCGAGCGCACGGCGGAGGCCTGGGTCACCGCAGCCGTGGATGTGCGGGCGACCGGTGCGGCTTCGACACCTGATGCCGAAAGAGCCGGGGAGCCCGGTCCGGGCGAGGAGGAGCCGTCGCTGCGCCACCTGGCGGCACGGACACCGAGGGCCGCGGGCGCGGCCGGGGCGAGCGCGGTGGTGACCGGGGCACCCGGCGCGGACCGGGGCGGTACGCACATCCGGGCGGCGGGGACGAGCCGTTGTACGGGGACGGTCGGATCCGCCCCGGACGCCGTGGAATTGCAGACGTTCCGCTGCTGAGTGACGGCAGTACCGACAAGGGCCTGCGCCGTGCGGCCTGAGTACTGCCTGGTGCCGATTCGCGGCGATGAACAGGCCTTCGTGTGTCCCCATGCCGATGACACAGGAGGCAGAGTTGCCTGGAAAGCGCGTTCTCGTTCTGCGGCCGGACGAACTGGGCCCGAGCGACCAGAAGATGTGGCGGGAGATACGGACGGAGTCCGCGGCCCCCGCGAATCCCTTTCTCGACCCGGCGTTCACCACCGCGGTGGGGCGGGTCAGGCCGGGAGCGAGAGTGGCGGTGCTGCTCGACGACGACTCCCCGGTCGGGTTCTTCCCGTACGAGAGGGGCCCTTTGGGGCAGGGCCGGGCCATCGGGCTCGGGGTCTCCGACAGCCAGGGGGCCGTGCTGCGGCCCGGGATCCGGCTCGACGCCCGTGGGCTGCTGCGGGCCTGCGCGCTGTCGTCCTGGGAGTTCGACAATCTGGAGGCAGGCCAGGGGCTCTTCGTGCCCCACGCGGCCGAGGAACTCGCCTCCCCGGTCGTCGACATCGGCGAGGGCTTCGAGCGGTACACGGAGCGGCTGCGGGCGAAGTCGCCGAGCTTCCTCAGACAGACCCTGGCCAAGGAGCGGAAGCTGGCCCGGCAGGTCGGCGACGTGCGGTTCGTGTACGACGCCCGGGACCCCGGCGCTCTGCGGGCGCTGATGGACTGGAAGTCGGCGCAGTACCGGCGGACCGGCCGGCGCGACCGGTTCGCGCAGGAGTGGATCACCCGGCTGGTGACGCTGCTCGGGGAGAGCGAGGAACCGGAGTGCCGCGGCGTGCTGTCCGTGCTCTACGCCGCGGACCGGCCCGTGGCCGCGCACTTCGGTCTGCGCTCGCGCACGGTGCTGTCCTGGTGGTTCCCGGCGTACGACCGCGCCTGTGCCAAGTACTCCCCCGGCCTTGTGCTGCAGCTGAGGATGCTGGCGGCCGCGGCGGCCGACGGTGTGGAAACGGTCGACCTGGGGAGCGGTCCCGCCCGCTACAAGGAGTCGCTCAAGACGCGTGACCTGCGGGTGTACGAAGGTGCGGTGGTACGGCCCGTGCCGGGCGGAGCCGTGCACTGGCTGGGCCGGGAGCCCGCCCGGGCCGCCCGCCGCTTCGTACGCAACCGGCCCCGGCTGGCGGGCGCCGCGGCACGGACCCTGGCAGAGCTGGGGCGGATGCGTGGCCGGTGAGAACGTCCGCGCCCGGCTCCGGAGAACCGGGCGCGTGGTGCCGTCACCTCGTGGCGGTCCAGCTGTGGGCGACGTCCACGATGAGGCGGTCTTCCAGCTGCAGCACCCGGAAGGGCAGCCGGGCGCGCAGGCCGAGTCCGATCTGGGTCTCCCCCTCGAAGCTGCCGGCGAAGCGGGTGTCCCGGAACGTGCGGTAGCCGGTGAGGTCCACGCCCGGCAGCGGGCGCGCCACCCGGCCGGGATAGGTCGGGGCGCCGGTCTCCGGGTCGTAGGCGGGCGCGGCCACCCGGACCTCGAGCACGGCCCCGCCGGCCACGGGAATGTGGCGGCCCGATCCGTCCTGGTGGAGCCGGTCGACATAGCGGACGGAGTAGCCGACGTCGGCGCCCGCGCCGGGCAGGTCGACGACCATCCGGTCGAAGCAGGTGTGACGGCCGGTCCTGATGTCCTTCACCGGCGCGATCACGGCGCTGCTGTCGGTCTTGGCGAGACTCCCCCAGCCGGTCGGGCACGCCGCCGCCCGGGTCGCCTGCGGCGCGGAGGCCGGAGCCGCGCCGGCCGGGACCGCCGCCACGCCCACCGTGGCGCCCATGAGCGCGAGAGTCGCGCATGCTGTTGCGATTCGTACCATTTCTGCCCCCGAGGCTTATGTGTTGCTGATATCGGGTGAGACGGCCGTGACGACCGAAAGGTTGCACTTGCCGCGCCGGAGTGCCGACCATGGCACATCCTGATGGGGAGCGATTGGTGTCCGGTGCGTCCGTACCGGGAGGACGCGAGATGGATGAGGCAGCCGCCGTACCGGACGGGCCGCGTTCACCCGGCGGTCCGGGCGGGGGCGGCGGTGACGGCCGGATCGAGGATGCGCTCACCGCTCCGCTGATCGCGGCCGTACGGGACCTCGGGGGCTACGGCGGCCTTGTCTACCTGCGCTCCCGCGACCGTCGCTCGCTGGTGCTGGCCCTGGTGACCGGGGTGCCCCGGTCGCTGCTCAGGTCGTGGTGGCGGGTGCCGACGGGCGGGGCGCTGCCCATGGCCGACGCCTACCGGCGTGACGAGCCCCTGTGGCTGCCGGACGAGCGCGTCACCATGGTGCGGTTCCCGCACTTCACCGCCGGGCTGCCGTACTCCTTCGGCTCCGCCTACCAGCCTGTCCGGACCGGCGGGGAGGCCGTGGGCGTGCTGGTCGTGCTCCGCTCGGCCGCCCTGTCGCCGATGGACGCGGAGGCGGTGGATCTCGCGCTGCGCCCCGCCGGGCGGGACATGGAGGAGCGCCTCGGCCGCCTCACCGCCGGCCGGTCCGGCTCGGACCCCGGAGCGTTCCGGGTGGAGTACGACGACGAACCCGTCAGCGTGCGGCTGCCCACGGCCGCCGTCCGCCCCGTGCGGGTCGGGCTTCTCGACTGGGACCTGGACAGCGGCCGGTGCACGCCGGACGACGAGGCCCTCGCGCTCCTCGGCATCGCCGGCCCGGACTTCGACGGCACCATGGCGGCCGTCGAGGCCCGCGTCAGCCCGGACGACCTGCACGAACTGCGCGCGAGCCGGCGGGACGCGCTGACGCGCGGCCGGGTCAGGTCCCGTCGCTTCCGGGTCCTGGACGAGTCCGCCGGCAGCGGGGAGATCAGCTACCGGCCCGTCGAACTGTGGGGCCACCTCGTGCGCGGCGGCTCCGCCCGGATCCTGTTGGGCGCCCTCGTCGACGCGGCCGGCGGGCTCACGGCGGCCGAGGCGGCGGAGCGGCTGCCCGACGGGCTGTTCTCCCTGGACCAGGACGGCCGTCTGACGTACGCCAACCGCCGCTGCGAGGAACTGCTGGGCGCCGGCCGGGAGGAGTTCCTCGGCCGCTATCCGTGGGAGGTGATCACCTGGCTCCGGGATCCCGCGTACGAGGACCGCTACCGGGCGGCGATGCTGTCACAGGAGCAGGTGTCCTTCCTCGTGCGGCATCCCGCCGGGAACTGGCTGAGCTTCGTGCTGTACCCGGACGTGCACGGGCTGACCGGGCGGGTCCATCCGACCGGCCCGCCCACCGGAGGCGAGGAGGCGCGCGAGGCCGGGTCGTCCGCCGGTCCCGTGCCGGGCGCCGCGGCCGTGGCGCCGCCGCCCGGGCCGGTGGCGGCGGCGCGGGCCGGGGCGCTGTACCACGTGGTGCAGATGGCGAGCGTGCTCACCGAGGCGGTCACCGTGCAGGACGTGTGCCGGGCCGTGGCCGAGCAGTTGCTGCCCGCGTTCGGCGCGCGGGAACTCGCCCTGTACACCGTCCGCGAGGGCCGGATGTACCTGCAGTGGGAGTCCGGCTACCCGGAGGGCTTCCTCACCCAGTTCGAGGGCGTCGCCCTCGACACGAACCTGCCCGGCGTCCATGCGCTGACCACGCGGCTCCCGCTCTTCTTCGAGTCGCCGGAGGACCTCTCCGTCGCCTATCCGGGCATCGCCCTGGACCGGATGAACGCCTGGTCGTTCCTGCCGCTGATCGCCTCCGGTCGTTCCGTCGGCTCCTGCATCCTCGGCTGGGACGCCCCGCACCGGTTCACCGCCGACGAGCGCTCCGCCCTCACCGCGCTGAGCGGGCTCGCCGCCCAGGCCATGGAGCGGGCACGGCTCTACGACGCGGAGTCCGCAGTCGCCCGCGGCCTCCAGGAGGGGCTGCTGCCGCACCGGCTGCCGGCCGTCGAAGGGCTGCGCACCGCGGGCCGCTATCTGCCCGGCACCCAGGGCATGGCCATCGGCGGCGACTGGTACGACGTGATCACGACGGGTCGTGGCGTGGCGCTGGTGATCGGGGACGTCGAGGGCCACAGTGTCGGCGCGGCCGCTGTGATGGGCCAGCTGCGCAGTGCCGTGCACGCCTTCGCCGCGAGCGAGCGGCCTCCGCAGGAGGTCATCACCCATACCAACCGGCTGCTGGCCGAGCTGGAGTCGGACGCCTTCGCCACCTGCTGCTACATCGAGCTCGACCCGCGCACCGGGCGCGCCCTCGCCGTGCGGGCCGGTCATCCCCCGCCGCTGCTGCGCCACCCCGACGGGCACGCGGAGACGCTGGACCTGGCGGGCGGGGTCATGCTGGGTGTGCAGCCCGACTCGGTCTATCCCGTCACCGCGCTCACGCTGGCCCCCGGCAGCGTCCTCGCCCTCTACACCGACGGACTCGTGGAGCAGCCCGGCAGCGACATCGAGACGGGGATCGAGGAGGTCCGCGGCGCCCTGGCCGACACCCCGGCGGACTCGGTGGAGCTGCTCGCCGACCGCCTGGTGAGCACTGCCCGGCGCGCCCGCGAGCGGCCGGACGACGTGGCCCTGCTGCTGACGGCGTACCGCTGACGGGCCGAGTTGCCGGGCGAGGCCACGGGTGTGGGACCAACGGCAGGACCGGCAGGGCCGGCAGCGGAGGCCGTGTCAGGGACTGGGTCCGCGGCCTCTTCGGGCCGGGGCTCGCGGCTTCCCGCCCGCACGCGTACGGTCGGGCGGCCGGGCCCGGAGTACGGTGGGCGGGAGCGAGGCGGTGGTGGCGGTGGAGTGGCAGCGGTATGCCGAGCAGATGGCGCAGCTCGCCCGGGATCTGGTGGCCCAGGAATCGGTGCAGGCGACGCTGGACGAGATCGCCGCTTCGGCGGTGAAGCTCGTCGAGGGCTGTGACGCGGCGGGGATCCTGACGGTGTCCAAGGGCCGGGCCGTGACGCTGTCCGTGTGCGGCGACATGGTCGAGGAGTCCGACCGGCTGCAGGGCGAGCTGGGCGAGGGGCCGTGCTTCGACGCCGCCCGCCGGGTGGACGGAGAGCGGCTGTTCCGTATCGCCGACATGACCCCGCCGCAGCCGTCCTGGCCGCGGTTCTCCCGGGCGGCCCGTGATCTGGGGATCGGAAGCATGACCGGTGTGCTGCTCTACACCGAGGAGGAGGACTTCGGCGCGCTGAACCTCTACTCGCGCCGCCCGGGGGCCTTCGGAAAGGACATCGAGGCCGCGGGCTGGCTGCTCGCCTCCCATGCGGCCGTGGCGCTGGACACCGCCCGTACCGTCGACCAGCTGGAGCACGCCCTGGAGACCCGGCACGCCGTGGGAGAGGCCATGGGGATCCTCATGGAACGCCACCGCCTGAGCGAGGACGAGGCCTTCGGCGTGCTGCGGCGCATCTCGCAGAACCACAACATCAAGCTGCGCGACGTCGCCCGGCACGTGCGCCCGGACCCCGGCCGGGCCTGACCGGAGACTGTTCCGGCAGCGCCCTCAGGCCCGGTCTCCGTCGGGACGGTGCGCGCGCAGCAGGAGCACCGCGATGTCGTCGGTGTGCCGTCCGGTGGGCGTCGTGTGGTGGACGAGCCGGTCGATGAGCCCTTCCAGGTCGTGGCCGTCGGCGGCGTCCAGCTGCCCGGCGAGGTCGGAGGTGGTCCGGGTGGCGTCGGTGCCGGGGAGCTCCACCAGGCCGTCGGTGTAGAGGGCGAGGGTGGTGCCGGGGAGCAGGGGCGCGGTGGTGACCGGGTAGTGGCCGCCGGTGTCGATGCCCAGCAGCGGGCCGGGCTCGACGTCGAGGACCTCGGCGGGACGGCTGGTGTGACGCAGCAGCGGCGGCACGTGTCCCGCGCTGGCGAAGGCCACCTGGTGGCGGGCCAGGTCGAGATGGGCGTAGAGGCAGGAGACGAGCAGTTCGGAGTCGAGGTCGGCCAGCAGCCGGTTGGTGCGGACGAGGACCTCGCCGGGTGCGGCGCCCGCGGTGGCGTGGGCGTGGATGGCGGTGCGCACCTGGCCCATGAGAGCGGCGGCGGCGATGCTGTGGCCCTCCACGTCGCCGATGACGGCGGCCGCGGTCGTCCCGTCCAGGCGCAGGAGGTCGAAGAAGTCCCCGCCGACCTCGATGCCGTGACCGGCGGGCAGGTAACGGGCGGCGACGTCGAGGCCGGACAGGTTCGGCAGGGCCCGGGGCAGCAGGGCGCGCTGCAGTTCGTGGACGAGCCGGTGTTTGGTGTCGTAGAGCCGGGCGCGGTCGAGGGCCTGGGCGATCAGACCGGACAGGGAGGTCAGGACGGCGCGTTCGTCGGCGGTGAAGGTGTGCGGGTGGTCGTAGGACAGGATGCAGCAGCCCACCGGCCGGCCGGAGATGATCAGTGGCATGAAGGCCCAGGCCTGTTTGCCGCTGATCTGGAGGGCGTCGGGGTAGTTGGCGGCCAGCTCGGCCGGGGAGGCGAAGAAGGCGGGGGTGCCGCTGGCGAGGACCTGGCCGGCCGGGGTGAGGTCGGTGTCCAGCGACAGGGCGTCGAGGCGTTCCATGACGTCGGCCGCGTAGCCGTGGTAGCCGGTGATCTTCAGCCGCCCGGCCTCGGCGACGGACAGCACGAGGCCCTGGGCGCCGAAGGCGGGCAGGATCTGGTCGGCGCTCAGCGCCACGAGGTCGCGCACGGTCACCGCCTCGGTGAGCGCGGCGGCCAGGTGCACCAGTTGGTAGAGGCGTCCCGTCGGTGCCGCGGCGGGGCCGCGCGCGGCGGCGGGCGGTGACGGGGTCTCGGTCCGCTCCCCGCTCGGGACGACGCGGACGCTGATGCCGCTTGTGTCCGGGTAGAGCTGGAAGGTGAGCCACAGGTCGGGTGGGCGGAGCGCGGTGAACGACACGGGGGTGCGGCCGACGACAGCCGTGCGGTAGTGGTCCTCGTAGACGGGGTCGTCCAGCCAGGGCAGGGACTGCCAGGGCCGGGTGCCGAGCAGTCGGTCGGCCTGACGGCCGAGCAGGCGGGCCGCGGTGGCGGTGGCGAAGGTGACACGGCCCTCCAGGTCGAGGGACAGGGCGCCTTCGGGGAGGCGTTCGAGGTAGTCGGCGGCGGCCAGGCCGGTCTGCACGGGGTGGTGCGCGGCGTCGACGGGGACGACGCGCGGCTGGTCGGGCAGGGCGGGCGGCCCCGTGGCGTCGTCCAGCAGGCGGGCCATGCGGCGGGCGCTGGAGGTGAGGTGGCCGCGCACGCGTGGCGTGATGCCGCGCGGCCGCACGGCGGGCCACATCAGGACGATGCCGCCCCAGCTGCGCCGTACGCCGGCCAGCGGGACGGCGGCCAGGGCGAACGGGTAGGGCAGGACCGCGGCGGCGCGGGGGTAGCGGCGGGCCATCTCCTCCTGGCTCGCGACACTGACCAGTGTGTCGTCGTGGATCGCGTCGGCGACCGGGACCGGCGCGGTAAGGGGCAGCCGCTGCCAGGGGGCGCTGAACGCGATCGGCAGGCCGCACAGCGCGACGAGCCGCAGCACGGGCTCCGCCTCCTCGATGAGGTACAGGCCGCCGATCGAGGCTCCGGTTCCGCGTACGGTGTCGGCCAGGGCCGTCCCCAGGGCGTCCAGCGTCCCGGCGCCCCCGGGCGGCTCGTTGCTCGCGGACATGCTGTCCTCCCGCTCCTACCCGGACGCTACGCCTCACGGGGCCTGCGGGCATGTCGTCGGGCATGACTCCGGGGATGAGTGCTACGGGCACGGAGCGTGGTGCGCGGGGGTGTATTCCTACAGAATCGGAGGCCCTGGACGGCGATCGGGAGGCCGGCTTGCAGACGCTGACATCACAGGATCCGCTGGCCGTCGCCGTCACCGCGGCGATCCGGGCCGGGGATCTGCCCGGGCTCGGGCAGCTGCTCGCCGACCATCCCGGTCTGGCCGCGGCACGCGTCACCGAGCACGGGGAGAACGGCAAGGGCACACGCGGTCTGCTGCACATCGCGACCGACTGGCCCGGCCATTTCCCCCGCGGCCCCGAGGTGGTCGCCGCCCTGGTCGCCGCTGGCGCCGATCCCGACGCCCGCTTCGGCGGTGCGCACGCCGAGACGCCGCTGCACTGGGCCGCCAGCAGCAACGACGTGGCCGTGCTGGACGCGCTCATCGCCGCCGGGGCCGACATCGAGGCGCCCGGGGCGGTGATCGCCGGTGGCACTCCGCTCGCCGACGCCCGCGCGTTCGGCCAGTGGCGTGCCGCGCGCCGGCTGGTCGAGCACGGCGCCCGCACCACCCTCCAGGACGCCGCCACGCTCGGCCTGCTCGACCGGGTGCGGGCGTACGTCGAGGCCGGGGAGCCACCTTCGGCCGACGAGATCACCAGCGCCTTCTGGGGCGCCTGCCACGGCGGGCATCTGCCCACCGCGCGGTATCTCCACGAGCACGGCGCCGACGCCGACTGGTGCGGCTACGACGACATGACACCGCTCGACATCGCCCTCGCCCACGACGCAGACGACGTCGTGCGGTGGCTGCGCGAACTGGGCGCGAAGAGCCGCTCGTAGGGCCGGGTCACAGGCAGTAGCGCACGAGCCACTCGTCCTGGTTGTAGGCGGTGCGCGCCGGGTCGGGGACGCCCGCGGCGCGTTCCTCGACCATGTCCTCCACGCGCACCGGCTCCGGCAGTGCGCCGAAGCGGGTCCGGCGTGCCACCGCCTCCGCCTCGCTCCCCTGCTGCGACGTCGTGTCGTCCACCGCGATTCCCCTCTCTCGCCGGCCTCCGAGGCCGATCGGCCTCGCTGCGCAATGAGTTGACGTGCGGGGCGGGCTGTCGGTTCCCGTGGCGGTGCTCAGTCGGCTCGTTCGAGCCTACGAACTTCGCCGCCGACGGTTCCCGGCACACCCGGACAGTGATAGTAAACCTTCCTGTCAGTTCTGCACGGCCCCCGCTCTCCCCGCCCCCCATTGCCTGGAGGCCTCGTGAGACACCCGACCCCGCGCCGCACCGCTCTGGCGTTGTTCGGCGCCGCCCTCGCCGCCGCCCCGTTCCTGAGGCCGCCGCACGCCACGGCTGCCGTCCGTGCGATCGGGCTCGACGACCCGGCGAAGAAGGAGATCGCCATGCGGCTCGTGTCGAGCGCGGAGAACTCCTCGCTCGACTGGAAGGCGCATTACCAGTACATCGAGGACATCCGCGACGGCCGCGGCTACACCGCCGGCATCATCGGGTTCTGCTCCGGCACCGGCGACATGCTCGATCTCGTCGAGCTCTACACCGACCGCGAGCCCGGCAACGCCCTCGCGCGGTACCTGCCGGCACTGCGCCGGGTCGACGGTTCCGACTCGCACGACGGGCTCGACCCGGGCTTCCCCGGCGACTGGCGCCGGACGGCCCGTGACGCCGCGTTCCGGCGGGCGCAGGACGACGAGCGCGACCGGGTGTACTTCGGCCCGGCGGTCCGGCAGGGCAAGGCGGACGGGCTGCGGGTGCTGGGCCAGTTCGCTTACTACGACGCCATCGTCATGCACGGCGACGGCAACGACCCGCTGAGCTTCCGCAATATCCGAAAGCGTGCGCTGCGTACGGCTGAGACTCCGGCGTCGGGCGGTGACGAGGTGACCTACCTCGACGCCTTCCTGGACGCGCGGGTGTGGGCCATGAGGCAGGAGGAGGCGCACAGCGACACGAGCCGGGTCGACACGGCGCAGCGCGTCTTCCTGCGCAAGCGGAACCTCGACCTCGACCCGCCGCTGGACTGGAAGGTCTACGGCGACAGCTACCACATCGGCTGACCCTCGGGCGGCGGCCCGGGGCGGATTGGTCCAGCAATCCGGCACCAGAGTGGACCTCGAACCGGGCCGCCGCACTGCCTAGCGTCGCCGGCATGAACGTCACCACCACGCGGGGAGCCCTGCTCGCCGCGTTCGCCTGTGTCCTCGTCGGAGCGTCCTTCACGGCCAACAGCGTCCTGGGCGCGTACCCGTACGCGGGCGGCCAGTTCCTGCGCTACGGGCTTGCCTGTCTGCTGCTCCTGCCCCTGGCCGGGAGGGGCTCGTCCGCCCTGCTGCGGGCGCTGACGCCGCGTCAGTGGGTCCGCCTCCTCCTGCTCGCCGCCATCGGCATGGTCGGCTTCAACCTGGCCGTCATCGCCGCGGAGCGCACGGCGGAACCGGCGGTTCCCGGCGTGTTCGTGGGATGTGCGCCGGTCGTCGTCGCCGTACTCGTGCCACTCCTGGACGGGCGCGGGCCCAGGCGGGCGGTCCTTTGCGGGGCTCTGCTCGTGGCCGTCGGCGCCTGCGCGGTCCAGGGCTGGGGGCGCACCGACGGCGCGGGGCTGGCCTTCTCCGTGTGCGCCTTGGCGGGGGAGGTCGGGTTCGCCGTGCTCGCCGTACCCGTGCTGCGGCCGCTCGGGCCCCGGCTGCTGTCCGCCACGGTGTGCGCGGTCGCCGCGCTGGAGTCGGCGGCGGTCGGTGTGCTCGTCGACGGGGCCGGGTGGCTTCGGCGTCCGGACACCGCCGAAGCCGCCGCGCTGCTGTGGCAGGCGGTGGTGGTCACCGTCGTCGGGTTCGTGTGCTGGTACATGGGCATGCAGCGGATCGGCGCGGAACGCGCCACCCTGTTCTCCGGCCTCATCCCGGTCGCGGCGGCCGGCACCGCACCACTCGTCGGCACTGGCTCCTACGGCTTGGCGCAGGCGGCGGGCAGCGCGCTGGTCGGCCTAGGCGTCGCGCTGGGGTCCGGGGCGCTGAACCCGACCGCCGCGCGCCGGCGCTTCGGCGGGCGAGCCCGGCGCGCCGCCCCGGCGACGACCTTTCGGGGGAACGCCCACCCGGAGTGGCAGGGCGTCCGCGCGCCGGAAATGCCGGAGTGATCCCCCGCGCATCTAATGGACGGCACCCGATGTCTCACCCGTACACAGGAGCCTCCCAGATGCCGCACTCCCGCACCGGTGAAGGGGACAGGAAGGCCGCGCGTGCGGGTCTGCTGCGGCGGCTGGGCGAGTGGTGCGCACGCCATTTCGGGATCGTCATCGGGGCCTGGCTCGTGGCGCTGGTGGCTCTCCAGGTCGTCAACCATGTGTCCGGGGGTGAGTACTCCGACAACTTCTCCCTGCCCCAGGCGCAGGCGCAGAAGGGCCTGGACGTGCTGAAGGAGCACGATCCGCAGGCCGGCGGCTACAGCAGCCAGATCGTGCTGCGCGACGACAGCCAGGAGCTGACGGCGCTGAGCTCGCAGATGTCCACCACGGTCGCCGACCTGGAGAAGCTCCCGCACGTCCTGTCGGCCCAGAACCCGCTGTCCGCCCCGGACTCGTCCTCTCAGCAGTCGCAGCCGAACGTCGGGCCGCTCTCGGACGACAAGAAGACGGCGTACATCACGGTCCGCTTCAATGTGCAGCCCTCGACCCTCGGCGCCGGCTATCTGAACGGCGTCGACACCGCCGTACAGCCGCTGCGTTCGGCGGGAGCGGAGGTCGAGTACGGCGGGCCGCTCGGCGAACTCGCGAGGCCCCCCGCCGACGACCGGGTGAGCGAGCTGATCGGGTTCGGTGTCGCCATCATCGTGCTGCTGGTCGGCTTCGGCAGTGTGTTCGCCGCCGGCGTCCCGCTGCTCACCGCGCTGATCAGCGTCGTCGGCGGTCTCGCCATCCTCGGGTTGCTGGCCGCCGCGTTCACCTTCGCGACGGTCTCGCCGACCCTGGCCACCATGATCGGCCTCGGTGTCGGTATCGACTACGCCCTGTTCATGATCACCCGGCACCGGCAGAACCTCATCGACGGCATGGACCCGGTACGGGCCGCCGGTCAGGCCGCGAGCACCAGCGGCCACGCCGTCCTCGTCTCCGGCTGTACGGTCATCATCGCGCTGGCGGGTCTGTCCGCGTCCGGGGTCTCCTTCATCTCCCTGCTCGGTCTCGCCGCCGCCGTCACCGTGGTCTCGGCCGTCGTCGGCGCGCTCACCCTGGTCCCCGCGCTGCTCGGGCTCATCGGCCGGCACATCGACCGCTACCACGTGCGCCGCCCCGTGGCCGAGACCGACGCCGAGGCGGGCGAGACGGCGCAGGGCACCTGGCACCGGTACGCGCAGCGGGTGGAGCGCAGGCCGCTGTGGTTCCTGTCGGGGGGCGTCGCCGTGATCGCGGTGCTCGCGATCCCGCTGTTCTCCATCCAGCTCGGCCACATCGGCGACGGCGCCGACCCGACCTCCTTCACCGACCGGCGGGCGTTCGACCTGATGACCGACGCGTTCGGGCCGGGGTCCAACGGTCCGCTCACCGTCGTCGTCGACCAGACAGACGTACCGGACTCGCAGCGCGACGATCTGGCCTCACGCGCCCAGACCACGCTCGACTCGGTCGAAGGGGCCGCCGCCGTCACCCCGCTGACGCCCACCCAGGACGGGGACGTCCTGGTCGGCACGGTCTACTCGACCGTGTCCCCGCAGAACTCCGCGACCACGGACCTGACCAACCGCCTCGTCGACGACACGCTGCCGGACGCCGTCCAGGGGACGGACGCCAAGGGGTACGTCACCGGCACGACGGCGACACAGGTCGACTTCCGTGACATCGTCGCCTCCCAGCTGCCCGTGATCATCGCCGTCGTGGTGGGCCTGGCGTTCCTCATCATCCTGGCCGTGTTCCGGGGGCTGCTCGTCGCCGTCAAGGCGGCCGTCCTGAACGTGCTGTCGATCGCCGCGTCGTACGGCGTGGTCGTCGCGGTGTTCCAGTGGGGCTGGGGCGGGCCCGCGCTCGGCGTGCACGGCAAGGTACCCATCGAGAGCTACGTGCCGATGATGATGTTCGCCATCATCTTCGGCCTCAGCATGGACTACGAGATCTTCCTGCTGTCCCGCGTCCACGAGGCGTGGCTGCGTACCGGGGACGCCAAGGGGTCGGTGGCGCACGCGCTGGAGATCACGGCGCGGGTCATCACCAGTGCCGCGCTGATCATGGTGAGTGTGTTCGCGGCGTTCATCATCAGCGACAACATCGTGGTCAAGATGCTGGGACTCGGGCTGGCCGTCAGTGTGCTCATCGACGCCTCCGTGGTACGGCTGCTGATGGTGCCGGCCGTGATGACGCTGCTCGGGCGGCACGCCTGGTGGATGCCGCGCTGGCTGGACCGGGTGATGCCGCACATCGACGCCGAGGGGGAACACAAGGCGGAGGGTGCCCGTCCGGCGTCCTAGGCCGTGTCCGCAAGTCCCGCCTGCCCCGCGACGCCTGGCACCAGACGCCGCGGGGCCCGCCCTCCGGGCGGACGACGGGACTTTGCGGACACGACCTAGCGAGCCGGCCTCAGTGGAGCACGAGGTGGACGAGGGCGACGGCGCCGACCGACACGATCAGGGTCCGCAGGACGGCAGGGCTGAAGCGGCGTCCCGTCCTGGCCCCGACCAGGCCGCCCAACGCGGACCCGGCGGCGATGAGGACGACGGCCGTCCAGTCGAACTCCGCGAAGAACAGGAAGAGCAGGGCGGCGACGGTGTTGACGACGGCCGCGAGCACGTTCTTCACGGCGTTGAGCCGCTGGAGCGTCTCGTCGAGCAGCATGCCCATCAGGGAGACGTAGATGATGCCCTGCGCTGCCGAGAAGTAGCCGCCGTAGACACTGGCCAGCGTCAGCCCCGTGAACAGCAGCGGACCCCCGTCGGGACGGGCCGGGCCTCCGGTACGGCGACGTCGGCGGCGCACCCGCCGGGCGATGAGCGGCTGGCAGGCGACCAGGACGAGGGCGAGCCCCACCAGGGCGGGCACGATCCGCTCGAAGGCCGCGGCGGGCAGGGTCAGCAGCAGCACGGCGCCCGCGAGGCCGCCCAGCACGGCAGCGATGCCGAGGAGGAGGACGCGCCGTCTCTGACCGCGGAGCTCCTCGCGGTAGCCGATGACCGCGCTGATCGAGCCGGGCACCAGCCCGAGCCCGTTGGACACGGTCGCCGTGACCGGAGGCAGTCCGGTGGCGAGCAGTACGGGGAAGGTGATCAGCGTTCCCGAGCCGACGACGGCGTTGACGGCACCGGCGCCCGTACCGGCCGCGAACACGGCCGCCATCTCCCAGGGCGTCACGCCGTGACTCCCCCGCCGGCGCCGCGTCCGGC
The DNA here is from genome assembly GCF_042957035.1 of Streptomyces sp. NPDC008137. Classification (NCBI taxonomy): domain Bacteria; kingdom Bacillati; phylum Actinomycetota; class Actinomycetes; order Kitasatosporales; family Streptomycetaceae; genus Streptomyces; species Streptomyces sp. NPDC008137. The sequence goes on from NZ_JBIBHN010000032.1 coordinate 84,970, forward strand.
GTTCCTGGTGCTGTCCATGGGGTCACCGTAGAGGGTGCGCACTTCGGCGTGCGCCGCAGGGTGACGGGCCCCGGAACGGAACGGCGGCGGGATCCGAGGAGGGATCCCGCCGCCGTTCCGGTGGCACGTCAGGGCGTTGCCGGGTCAGCCGCGCCTGGCGCGGCGGAGGACCACGAAGCCCGTGATGAGGAGAACGGCGCCCGCCGCGGCCGGCCACAACTGGGCACCGGTCTCGGCCAGGCTGCCGCTGCCGACCGCCTGGGGCTCGGTCCGGGGCGGAGCCACCGGGGTGGCGGCGGCGCTGGTCGCCGTGCCGACGGCCTGGGACTCGCCGAGGCCGTCCGAGTCCTCGCCGGTGCCGGCCTTCGAGCCGCCCTGTTCACCGGAGTTCGCCGAAGGAGTCGCGTACACCTCGGCCTCGTCGGCGGGCGAGTCGCTCGGCTCCGGCTCGGGGGCGGGCTTGTCCGTCGCCGGCGGCTCGGCAGCCTCGCCCTTGCCGTCCTTTCCGCCGTTGCCGGTGTCGCCGGGCTTGCCGCCCGCGTTGCCGTCCTTCGGGGCGTCCGGGGTGCGGGTGGGCTGCTCCTGCGGCGCCTCGGGGTTCTTCGTCGGCACCTCGGTCGGCTCCTCGCTCGGTTCCTCGCCCGCCCCGGTCTCCTCGGCCGGCTCCTCGGTCGGCTTCTCCGTCGGCTTCTGGCCGGGTTCGGCTTCCGCTCCGGCTCCGCACTTCCGGCCGTCGTTGATGCAGTCGACCATCTCCCCCATCAGGTCCTCGTCGAAGACGTTGATGAAGTCGCCGTGGTCCGTGACCGGCTTGTGCAGCTGCTCGGGGAAGGAGTCCACCGCGAACAGCGGTGTCGTACGACCGCCGTCCTGCAGGCTCGGCGCGTCGACGTCGTAGACGATGCGCTGGACCAGCTGCGGGATCGGGCGGAAGCCGGACGGGCAGGCGCCGGAGGCGTCGGTGAACGCCACGTGGGTGCGGTGGTTGGCGCTGTCGATGTTGCGGCCGTCCCAGCAGCTCTGGAACTTGAAGGAGCGCACCACGTTGCTGCCCTTCGGGCACAGCGGGTACTTGTCCTTCAGCTGCCGGTCCTCGAAGCCGGTGCAGCTCCAGGAGGCGTTGGCGTTGGCCGGTCCGTTGACGAACGACTTGGCGTCGCCGGTGATGATGCGCAGCAGCCGCGGCATGGCGGTGACCTTGTCGCGCGGGTTCCCCACGAAGTCGAGCGTGACCTGCTTCGGCGTGACGATCGCGCCGGCGTTGCCCTCGATGCCGCCGCCGGGCGAGTTGGCGTCCTGCTCCTGTGTGCCGTTCTGCACGCGCAGGACGGGCCAGTAGTAGGAGGACTTGTCGCCCTGGTCGTCGCAGCTGGTCTCGGCGTCCGCGAGGTCCTGGTCGCTGGCGAAGGCGTTGTTGGCCTGGTTGCCGACGTAGTCGTGGAAGTGGTGGGCGCCGTTGGTGACACCCGGGGCGGCGATGATGTTGTCGGAGTTGAACAGGCCGTTCTCGTTCACACCGCAACTGGTGGCGAAGGTGCCGCGTGAGGCGTTGCCCTTCTGGCGGGGGCTGTTCACGTTGGGCTGGACGCCGGTGATGTCCGCGAAGTCGGCGGCGACCGGACCGTTGCCCGCCTGACCGCCGTTGTTGCCCTGGTCCTGCTCCTGGCCGTCCTGGCCCTGCTCCTGGCCGGGCTGCTCCGCGCCGTCGCCGGCCTGGCCCTCGCCCTGCTCGGGAGCCTGGTTGCCGGAGTCCCGGACGGTGCAGGCCGCGAGGGCCTCGAGTCCCTCGGGGCGGTCGCCCACCCGGTCGATGGCGATGGCGATGCGTTCGAGGGTCGCGCCCCGCTTCTCCTTCAGCGGGTTCATGATCGCGTTGTCGGCGAAGCCGGAGTCCTGCTGGATCTGTCGCGCCGACGCGCTCAGCCGCTGGTAGGCCTTGGCGATCTGCTCGTCGAGGAGGGCGAGTTCCTTGTCGACCTCCCCTCTCGCCTGCTCGGGGACCGAGGTCAGCTTGCTGCCGACGTCAGGGCAGTCGATCGTCGCGCCTGCGGTCCGCACCCCCGTACCGGACCGCGTCTCGGCGGGCTCACCGCCCGAACCGCCGTCCGTCGCCGAGGCGTAGACGTTGGCCGCCATCAGGCCGCCTCCGCCCAGCATCAGCGCGACTGCGGCGAAGGTCGCGCGCCGTGGGCCTGTAGGGCGTCTTCGCGTATTGCGTGCCAAGGGTGCTCTCCTGCGCTTGAGGCGTTCCGGGCATGAAAATCCCCTCGCCCCATACGGGCGCGGGCGCCGGAGCGTTCAGCCGTCCCTCGAATTCTTCGGGAACTCTCAGAAAGCCCGCACGACGGTACCCCGCCGGACTCGCCCCGTCCGGCGGGGTACGGCACACGAAACCGCAGGTCAGCGGAAGTTCACGTCGCTGCACAGGAAGTAGGTCTGGTCCATGTGCGACGCCTGCCAGATCGTGTAGACGACATGCCGCCCGCTCAGCCCCGAAGTGCTCACGGGGATCTCGTAGTTCTGGCTGGGCGCGTACCTTCCGGTGCGGGTGACGAGCCGGAGGTCGTTCCAGGTCAGCTGCTGGGTGGCGGGGTTGAAGCCCTGCCGCGTGACATACACCAGGAAGTAGTCGGCTCCATGGCTGGCCTGGTCGTACAGCTTCACGGTGAAGTTGCCGCCGATGTCCGTCGTCTTCCAGGCGCCGACCGTGTCGAGGGAGTTGTACCGGCCGCCCTCGGTACGGCCGCCGCTGCACAGCTGGCCGTTGGGCACCACGGCCTGGAAGTTGCCGCCGGAGCCGTTGCGGTACAGGCCGTTCCAGTTCCACATGGCGTTCGCGTCGCTCCGCCACGCCTGCCAGCACATGGGGTCCTGCTGGGCCATGGCGGGGTTGAGGTGGTCGCTCCCCCAGCGCAGCCAGCAGCCGTGGTTGCGGGATGCCGGGTCGACGACCGAGCCGTGGGCGACGGCGGTGCCGCTCCATGGGATCAGGCTGAGCAGCGCGGCGACCAGCGCGCTCAGGGCGAGCGTCAGGCGGGAGCGGACCGGACGGAACTCTTTATTGACATGACCCTGACAATTCATGATCTCCTCTTTCGGTTGTGGGGGTTGCGTTGCTCGCGGTGCGCCTTGTGTGGGGAGGGCGGGCAGTTTGGGAGCGCTCCCGCACTTCCACGCTGGGGCCGATGGCGCGGGCCCGCAACGCACGATTGCGCCACTTCCGTCAGAGCCGGTCGAGTTCCTTCGTGGTGCGGCCGAGGTAGGTGGCCGAGCCGGGCTCCGGAACGTCGATCTCGCGGAACCCCAGGCGGTCGTAGAAGGCTCTGGCCTCGGTGTTGGCGGTCGCCATGGCCAGGTGGACGGCCGGGACTCCCCTGCCCTGGAGGGCCCCGAGGAACGTCCGCATCAGACGGCGTCCATGGCCCCGGCCCTGCCAGCCGGGCAGCAGGTCGATGTGCAGATGCGCGGGATACGCGGCCAGTTCGGGCCTCACCATCCGTTCCGGGTGGTACAGCAGGTGGGCTATGGCCTCGTCCGGAGTGCGCGGCGGCTCGGGCGGTTCCGGGTAGCGGCCGGCGACCAGGGGCAGCCACGTGGCGCGGAACTCCGCTGCGAACCGCGGGGTGTCGGAGGTGCCGAGGATGTAGCCGACCGCCTGCCCCTGGCCGTCGTCCAGCACGAAGGCCAGTTCCGGCTCCAGACGGACGTAGGGAGCCGCGAAGGTCACCGGGAAGATGCCCGGGTCCGCGTAGTGGGGGCGGCTGTCCCGGCCGGCGTGCGCGGTGCGGATACAGATGTCGTCGAGGGCCGAACGGTCCTCGGGGCGGTAGGGGCGGATGGCGGGGGTGGTGGTCATGGCGGCATCCTGCACGGCGTGGGAGCGCTCCCTCAACTCGCTCGGCCGAGGTGATGTCGCCTTCTCGGTGCGGGGGCAGGGGCTTCGCCTCCCGGCCGCGTCCCGAAGCGGCTCGCCGCGTCCCTGGCCACGCCGGAGGCGGTAGGCCCCACTCGGCGCCGGTGCGACGACGCTGGAGCAGCGGCGGGTCGCGCTGCGGAGGGGGCGGCATTCCGGCCAGGCCGGGTGATGCCGACACGCGAGGCATCCTGACCGCTTGAGGGCAAGGACCGGGGTTACCCGGTCCCCATGGTGAAGCCGAATATTCCAGGACGAAAAGAACATGAGGCGACGGAGACTCCGTCTTCGGAACCGTCGGAGAGGCCTCGGCCGGCGCCCGGGACGGCGGGTCCGGGGCCCGATGTGGAGCGGGCGGCGCCCGACACGCCGAGTGAGCTGCCCCGGACGTCGTGGGGTGCGGTGCTGAAGGGGAGCGTGCGGGAGTTCAAGAAGGACGAGCTGACCGACCGGGCGGCGGCGCTGACGTACTACACGGTGCTGGCGATGTTCCCGGCACTGCTGGTCCTGGTCTCGCTGTTGGGGATCACCGGCAAGTCCACCACGGACAAGGTGCTCGAGAACGTCCAGCAGTTCGCTCCCGGCGCGGCGCGGGACATCATCACCCGGGCCGTGGAGCAACTGCAGGGCAACGCCGGCATCGGCTCACTGATGGCGATCGTCGGTCTCCTCCTGGCGGTGTGGTCGGCCTCCGGCTACGTGGCGGCGTTCATCCGTTCCGCCAACGCCGTCTACGACATGCCCGAGGGACGGCCGGTGTGGAAGCTGTTGCCGGTGCGGGTGGGCGTGACGGTGGTGCTGATGGTGCTGGCCACGATGAGTGCGCTGATCGTGGTCTTCACGGGCGGGCTGGCCCGTCAGGCCGGGACGACTCTGGGCATCGGCGACACCGCGCTGACGGTGTGGTCGTTCGCCAAGTGGCCCGTTCTGGTCGTGCTGGTCACGATCATGATCGCGCTTCTGTACTGGGCGACCCCGAACGCCAAGGTGAAGGGGTTCCGCTGGGTCACGCCCGGCAGTGTGCTGGCCCTGCTGATCTGGCTGCTCGCGTCGGCGGGCTTCGCCGTGTACGTGGCCAACTTCGCCTCGTACAACAAGACCTACGGCACGATGGCCGGTGTCATCGTCTTCCTGGTGTGGCTGTGGATCACGAATCTCGCGATCCTGCTGGGCCTGGAGTTCGACGCGGAGACGGTACGGCAGCGGGCCGTCGCCGGCGGGCATCCGCCGGAGGACGAGCCGTACACCCAGCCGCGCGACACCCGGGCCTGGGACGAGGAGGACCGGCGCCGCGTCGAGGACACCTAGTAGTGCTTCGTTAGGTTGTGGGCTGTCTGCGGCTGCTCCGAGGGCGGGGCAGGGGGCGGCCGCAGGTGGTGCAGGTACCGGTCCAGCACC
>NZ_JBIBHN010000033.1:0-87856 GCF_042957035.1 Streptomyces sp. NPDC008137
CCGGTGAACGTCTCCACCCACACCGGCTCAGCCCTCAACACCCCACCCATACAGGCAAGATGCCCGCCACCAAGCCTTCTGCAACACCCTTTAGGGTCGCCGCATGACGCACAGCTTCGTAGTCCACATCCCCGACGCCGAGCTCGAACCCGAGCCCCTCGCGCCCGAGCAGATCGTCTCCGGAACGCCCGAGGTCACTGGCAAGGTCGTCTGGGAGTCGGAGGACGGCCGTCAGGTCCGGGGCGTCTGGCAGATCACGCCCGGCGTGGTCACCGACACCGAGGCCGACGAACTGTTCGTCGTGATCAGCGGCTCGGCGACGATCGAGGTGGAGGGCGGGCCGACCCTCACGGTCGGGCCCGGCGACCTGGCCGTCCTGCGCGAGGGCGACCGTACGACGTGGACGGTCCACGAGACGCTGCGCAAGGCGTACGCGATCAACCTCTGAGCGAGGTGAGCGGTCAGGGCGCCGGGGCCGTCGACCCCCGGATCTCCAGGGTCGGCGTGGCCAGTTGGATCCGGCCCGCTCCGCCGGGCCCCTCGAAGCGCTCCAGGAGGCAGCGGGCCGCGCGGCGGCCGACCTCGTGGCTCGTGTTGTCGACCGTCGTGAGCCACACGTGCCGCAGCCGGGCGATGCTCGTGTTGTCGTAGCCGACGACGGAAAGGTCGCGCGGGACCCGCAGCCCCAGTTCCTCGGCCGCCGAGAGCACGCCGATGGCGGCCATGTCGTTGACGGCGAAGACGGCCGTGGGCCGTTCGGGGCCGCTGAGCAGCCGGACGGTCGTGCGGTAGCCGCCCTCCTCGGTCATGTCGCTCGGCTCGACCACCGCCCGCTCCGCCAGGCCGTGCCGGAGCATGGTCGCCTCGAAGCTGCCGCGCCGCAGCTCGCCCACCGCGCCGTAGCCGGCGATGTGCGCGATACGGCGGTGCCCGAGGCCGATCAGGTGCTCGGCGGCCAGGCGGGCGCCCCGCTCGTCGTCGCCCGCCACCACGTCCACGCCCGGCGGGGCCGGTTCGCGGGAGCCGGCCAGTACGACCGGGATCTGCTCGGCCACCGCGCCGAGGGCCGCCGGGTCGGGCAGCGTGCCGACCACGACCAGGCCGTCGACGCGCAGGTCCAGCAGGGGGTCGGCGGGGTCCTGGCCGGTGCGGCGGTTGAGACGGGCGTCGGCCAGCAGCATGTGCAGGCCGTTGGCGTGCAGCAGGGAGTTCAGGCCGTCGAGGAGGTCGACGAACCAGGGGTTGCGCAGGTCGTTGAGGAGGACGCCGACTGTGCGGGTGCGCTGCTCGCTGAGGCTGCGGGCGGCGGCGTTGGGCCGGTAGCCCAGCTCTTGGGCGGCCCGGAGCACGGCGTCCCGTCTCTCGGGGCGTACCTGGTCGGAGCCGCGCAGCACCAGGGAGACCAGCGACTTGGAGACTCCGGCGCGTTCGGCCACGTCGCGGATCGTCGGCGGTCTCATGTATGGACCGTTCCATGCGGGTCCACGGCTTGTCAAAGGGTTGACAGGCACGGGAAACCGCGCTCAGGGTGGGCTGGACAGTTTCTGGAACGGTCCAAAGAGGGGCTCTCATGGTGGACACGCTCGGCGTCGCCGTCATCGGATTCGGCTGGATGGGGCGGGTGCACACCCAGGCGTACGCGCGCGTGCGGCACCACTTCCCGGGACTGCCCCTCGTCCCGGAGCTGGTGACGGTCGCCGAGGAGGTGCCGGGCCGGGCGGAGGAGGCCGCCGCGCGGTTCGGGTTCGCCTCGACGACACGCGACTGGCGCGAGGTGGCCGCCGACCCTCGGGTCAAGGCGGTCAGCATCACCGCGCCGAACTTCCTGCACCGCGAGATCGGCGTCGCCATGGCCGGGGCGGGCAAGCACATCTGGATCGAGAAGCCGGTGGGACTGACCGCCGAGGACGCCGGCGCGGTCGCGGACGCGGTGGCCAAGGCGGGTGTGCAGGGCGCCGTCGGCTTCAACTACCGCAACGCGCCCGCCGTCGAGGCGGCGCGTGAGCTGATCTCCTCCGGGGAGATCGGCACGGTCACCCATGTCCGCATCCGGCTGTTCAGCGACTACGCGGCTCATCCCGAGGGCGCGCTGACCTGGCGGTACGAGCGGGAGCGGGGCGGCAGCGGGGTGCTGGGCGATCTGGCCTCGCACGGCACCGACCTGGCCCGGCATCTGCTCGGCGACATCACCTCCCTCACCGCCGACACCGCGGTCTTCCTGCCCGAGCGGGCCCGCCCGACCGGCGCCACGGCGGGCCACAGCCGCGCCTCCGGCGGGGAACTCGGCCCCGTCGAGAACGAGGACTACGTCAGCTGCCTGCTGCGCTTCGCCTCCGGGGCGCGCGGTGTCCTGGAGGCCTGCCGGGTGTCAGTCGGCGAGCAGAACAACTACGGCTTCGAGGTGCACGGCACGAAGGGCGCCGTCTTCTGGGACTTCCGCCGGATGAACGAACTGGGCGTCAGCCGCGGCACGACGTACCAGGACCAGTCCGTCACCACGGTGTACGTCGGCCCGGGCCATGGCGAGTTCGCCGCGTTCCAGCCCGGGGCGGCGAACTCGATGGGGTACGACGACCTGAAGGTCATCGAGGCGTACCGCTTCCTGCGCTCGGTCGCCGAGGGCACCCCGCACGGGGCGACGCTCACGGACGCCGTGCACAGCGCCGCCGCGCTGGACGCGATGGCGCGGTCGGCGGCCAGTGGTGCGTGGGCGGACGTGTCCGCGGGGGCGTGACGTCTCAGGCCTGCTTCTGGAGGCGGCGGCCGAGGAGGAACCTCACCGGGACGAGGCCGAGCCACAGCCACATGGCGTGCGACCCCACCACCACGGCCAGCGGCACGGTCACGGCGAACACCGCCACCATCGTGGCGCTGTCGACGAGGTAGAGCGTGGTACCGGCCTCCGATGACGTGCCGTGGCGGAGCCAGGGGCGTCTGGCCAGGAGGGCGGCGAGCGCCAGGTGGGCGGCGCCCATCGCGGCGACCGCCGCCGCGTAGACGGCGACCGAGACGGGCTCGTCGCCGTACTCCGCGAGCAGCCTGGTCGGAAAGGGCACCAGGGCCGCGACCCCCAGTCCGGCGATGCACAGGGTGATCACCTGTCCGTCGACCTCCCGCACATCACGGAAGATCCTGCGATGGTCGTGCCAGAAGCTGCCGAGCACCGTGACGCTGAGCACGTAGGCCCCGAGATCCGGGAGCAGTCGGCGCAGCGCCTGGTCGTACTGGGCCGCGTCAAGGCCGCGCGGTACGTAGAGGTCCAGGACCAGCAGTGTGATGGCGATGGCGAACACGCCGTCGGCGAGCGTCAGCAACCGGTCGGGCCCGCCGTCCGGGCGCGATGTCCACATGGGCACGACGGTAAGGCACCCCGCCTCACACACCCGGGGCCTGCGGCGGCATGTTGTACGGCGTCACCACCTGGATCGCCGACGGCAGGGTCGGTCCGGCCGGCGGCAGCGCGTCGTGCGCCCGCATGACGGTGTGGCAGGCCTCGCGTACGTCCTGGCGCAGGTCGTGGTGGAGCACGGCGGACAGGCGGTGCTCGCGCAGCAGCCGGGTGTTGTCGTGGTCGAGGTCGTGCGCCACGAACACGGCGCACTCGCGGCCGAGGTCGTCGAACGCCCTGAGCGTGGCGATGTTGCCGCCGCCGATCGAGTACACCGCGCGGATCTCCGGGTCGCGTTCCAGCGCGGCCCGCACCAGGTCGTACTGGGTGGCGTCCAGGCCCTGCCCCTCGGCGATCTCGACCAGCGCGCGCTCGGGGTGCCGGGCGCGCATCCCGCCGCGGAAGCCCATCTCGCGCTCCTCCTCGTTGCGGAAGAAGCCGCTGCTGAGGCTGGTGAGGACGTTGCCCGGACGGTCGCCGAGCCACTGCCCCATCAGATACGCGGCCGTCGCCCCCGCCGCCCGGTCGTCTATACCGACATACGCACGGCGGGCGCTTGCAGGCAGGTCGGTCACCAGGGTCACAACCGGGATGCCGGCGGCATCGAGCCGGCCGACGGCGGCGGTGACCTCCGGGACGTCCGGGGCCTTGAGGATGACGCCCTGCGAGCCGCGCCGGGCGATCCGGTCCAGGGTCCGCACCAGTTCCCCGGCCGGGCCGGTCTCGCGGAAGTGGAAGCGGGAGCGCAGCACGGCTGGGTGCAGGGACGGCAGCTCGGCCTCCAGGGCGGCGCGGACCGCCGTGGTGAAGCGCTCGGGCGCCTGCATCACGATGTCGACCATGAACGTCCGGCCGACGAGCCGGACCTGGGTGCGCTGCCGGTCCAGGTCGGCGATCGCGCGGCGCACCTCCCGCGCGGTGCTCTCCCGCACCCCGCCCCGGCCGTTGAGCACCCGGTCGACGGTCGCCTCGCTCAGTCCCGCCTGACGGGCGATCTCCCGGATCGGGAAGGGGTGGCCCATGCGCCGGCTCCTTGAGGGGTTTTTGATGGCTGACTGCTGGTTGTTCGAGGGGTTTGTACTGACAAGAATGGCAGGGCTGCGTCGCTCCGTGACCCCGAAGGGACGACGATGTCCTTCACTTCCGTACACCACCGTGCCTGGCTGTCCGAGCAGGACTGCGATCTCGACGCGTTCCGCGTACTGGTCGAGCAGGGGACGGACCCCGCCGACTATCCGCACGCCTCCGCCGTGGAGCGGAACGTGCCGGTCTACGACACCGGACTGCTGGAGGGTGACCGGGTGGTCCAGGCCGAGCTGTCCCGGGCACTCGCCGACGGTCCCGGCATCGTCGTCTTCCGCGGCGCCTTTCCCGACCCGGACGTCGTGGACCGGGCCACCGCCGTGTTCGACGCCCTGATCGCCGAGCAGCGCGCGTCGGGTGCGACGGCCGGTGACCACTTCGCGAAGCCGGGCGCCAACGACCGGGTGTGGAACGCGCTGGAGAAGGCGGCCCTGTACGACGCGGAGGCCTTCGCCGACTACTACGCCAACGAGGTGCTGGCGCTGGTCGCCACGGCCTGGCTGGGTCCCGGCTACCAGGTCACCTCCCAGCTCAACGTGGTCAACCCGGGCGGCGCCGCGCAGAGCGCGCACCGCGACTACCACCTGGGCTTCCTGTCGAACGAGGCCGCCGCCGCGTACCCCGCGCACGTGCACCGCCTCTCCCCAGTACTGACCCTCCAGGGCGCGGTCGCGCACTGCGACATGCCGGTGGAGTCCGGGCCGACGATGTACCTGCCGCACTCCCAGAAGTACCAGCCGGGCTATCTCGCCTGGCGGCTCCCCGAGTTCCGGGCGTACTTCGAGGCGCACCAGGTGCAGCTGCCGCTCGCGAAGGGCGACGCGGTGTTCTTCAACCCGGCCCTCTTCCACGCCGCCGGCACCAACCGCTCGGCGGACATCCGGCGCATGGCCAACCTGCTGCAGGTGTCATCGGCGTTCGGTCGGGCGATGGAGACGGTGGACCGGGAGGCCGTGACCAACGCCGTGTACCCGGTGCTGATCGAGCGCCGGGCCGAGGGTGCCGACGAGGCGTGGCTGGACCGGGTGATCGCGGCGAGCGCCGAGGGCTACCCCTTCCCCACCAACCTCGACAGCGACCCGCCGGTCGACGGATTGGCCCCGCCCTCACAGGCGGATGTGCTGCGGCGGGCGCTGCGTGAGAAGTGGACACCGGAGGCGCTCCGTGCGGAGCTGCGGGCCGGTACCGAACGGCGAGAGAGCTGAGGAAACCTGTGGGACTTCTCGACGACAAGGTCGTCCTGGTCAACGGCGGCAGCCAGGGGGTCGGCGCGGCCATAGCGCGGGCCGCGGTCCGCGAGGGGGCGGTCGTGGCCGTCACCGGGCGGCGCCCCGAACCCGGCGAGGCCCTGGTGGAAGAGCTGATCGCCGGAGGCGGCAAGGCCCTGTACGTACGGGCCGACCTGTCGGACGCCGAGCAGGCGAAGGCCTCCGTGGCCCGGGTCGTCCAGGCGTACGGCCGCGTCGACTGTCTGGTGAACTCGGCCGGGCTGACCTCCCGCGGGACGCTGCTGGACACCACGCCCGAGCTGTTCGACCAGCACATCGGGATCAACCTCAAGGGACCGTTCTTCGCCATGCAGGCGGCGGTCGCGGACATGGTCACGCGCGAGGCGCCCGGCACGGTCGTCAACATCATCACCTCGTCGGCACACGGCGGGCAGCCGTTCCTCGCGCCGTACGTCGCCGCGAAGGCGGGGCTGATCGGGCTCACCCGCAACGCCGCGCACGCGCACCGGTGGGACCGGGTCCGGATCAACGGGCTGAACATCGGCTGGACCGCGACGGAGGGCGAGGACGCGACGCAGAAGGCGTTCCACGGGGCGGGGGACGACTGGCGGGAAGAAGCCGCCGCGAAGCTGCCGATGGGCAAGCTGGGGCAGCCGGACGAGATCGCCGATTTCGTGGTGTTCCTGCTGTCGGACCGGTCCGGGGTGGTCACCGGGTCGATCATCGACTGGGATCAGAACGTGCTCGGCGGACTCGACTGAGGATGTGCCGCGCACTGTCGTTGGTCGTGTGCGGCGCCGTTGTGGTTGATCGCGCAGTTCCCCGCGCCCCCAAAAGAAGGGGCGTAGCACCACCCTCTGTTTACCTCTAGGAGCAATACCCATGCGTATCGGAATCCTCGGCCTCGGCCGTATCGGCGCCTTCCACGCCGAGACCCTCTCCGGGCTCGACGCCGTCGAGTCGCTCGTCGTCACCGACCCCTTCGCGGGTGCCGCCAAGGCCGCGGCCGAGCGGTTCGGCGCCGAGGTCGTGGACTCGCCCGAGGCCCTGCTGGCCGCCGGCGTGGACGGCATCGTCGTCGCGGCGGCCACCGACGCCCACCCGGCGCTGATCCTGGCCGGGGTCGAGGCCGGTGTCCCGGTCTTCTGCGAGAAGCCCGTGGCCAGGACGATGAGCGAGGGCGTCGAGGTGCTCAAGGCCGTCCGGGGCCGGGACGTACCGATCCAGATCGGCTACAACCGTCGTTTCGACGCCGGGTTCGTGGCCGCGCGCGCCGCCGTGCAGGCCGGTGAGCTGGGCACGCTGCACACCGTGCGGTCGACCACGCTGGACCCGGCGCCGCCGCCGGCCGCGTACATCGCCGCCTCCGGCGGGATCTTCCGCGACTGCTCGGTGCACGACTTCGACATCATCCGCTGGGTGACCGGCCGTGAGGTGACGGAGGTGTACGCCGTGGGCGGCAACCGCGGCGCGGACTTCATCAAGGAGGCCGGCGACGCCGACACCACCGGCGCGATCCTCACCCTCGACGACGGCACGATCGCGGTGGTCTCCAACTCCCGCCACAACGCCCGTGGTTACGACGTCCGCATGGAGATCCACGGCTTCACCGACTCCATCGCCGTCGGCCTGGAGGACAAGCTGCCGCTGCGCTCGGTCGAACCGGGCGTGACCTTCCCCGCGGGCACCCCGCACGACTTCTTCATGGACCGCTTCACCGAGGCCTACCGCGCCGAACTGACCGCGTTCACCGAGGTCGTCGCCGGCACCCGCCCCTCCCCCTGCACGATCGAGGACGCCCTGGAGGCGGGCTGGATCGCCGACGCGTGCACCCTGTCGCTGCACGAGCACCGTCCCGTGACCATCGAGGAGGTACGGCAGGCATGAGCGAGAAGGGCCGGGAACCCCTGCGCATAGGTGTGCTGGGGGCCGCGCGGATCACCGAACGCTCCCTGATCGACCCGGCCCGGGCGACCGGCCACCGTCTCGTCGCGGTGGCCGCCCGCGACCGTGCCCGCGCCGAGGCGTTCGCCTCCGAGCACGGTGTGGAGCGGGTGGCGGGGTCGTACGCCGAACTGGTGGCCGATCCCGAGGTCGACGTGGTCTACAACCCGCTCGCCAACGGCCTGCACGGCCCGTGGAACGTGGCCGCCCTCGCGGCCGGCAAGCACGTCCTGTCGGAGAAGCCGTCGGCGAGCAACGCCGAGGAGGCGGCCGAGGTACGGCGGGCCGCCGAGAAGGCAGGGACGGTCTTCATGGAGGCCTTCCACTACCTCTTCCACCCGGTCACCCGCCGTCTGCACGAGCTGCTGGCCTCGGGCGAACTCGGCGAACTGCGGCACGCCGAGGCCCTGGTCGCGATCGCGGCCCCGCCGGACGCCGACCCACGCTGGTCGCTGCCGCTGGCCGGCGGCGCCCTGATGGACCTGGGCTGCTACAGCCTGCACGCGCTGCGGATGCTCGCCCCCTGGGCGGGCGGCGGGCCCCGTCTCGCCGGGGCCCGGGGCGGGGAGCGGGCGGGCGCGCCCGGGGTCGACGAGTGGCTGGACGCCGATCTGGAGTTCCCCGGGGGCGCGACGGGCTCCGCCCGCTGCCACATGGCGTACGACGGGCTGGAGATGAGCATCCGGGTCGTCGGCTCCCGGGGTGAGGCGACGGCCCCGAACTTCGTGCTGCCCCAGTTGGACGACCGGATCGTGGTCCGCACCCCGGAGGGCGAGCGCACGGAACGGCTCGGGACGCGCTCGTCGTACACGTACCAGCTGGAGGCGTTCGCCGCCCGGGTGCGGGACGGTGCTCCGCTGCCGCTGGACGCGGACGACGCGGTGACGACCATGGAGCTCATCGACGCCTGTTACCTGGAGGCCGGCTTCGAGGCCCGGCCGCGTACCAGGATCTGAAGGACGGCCGAAAGGGCCCGGGGTGCGACCCCGGGCCCTTTCACGCGTACAGAGCGGGTTTCCCGACGAGCTCGACCTCCACCCGTCCGCCGTCCTCCAGCGCCCGTACGCCCGCCTCGCACACGGCCGCCGCGGCATAGCCGTCCCAGACGCCCGGGCCGGTGACCTCGCCGCGCCGGGTGGCGTCGACCCAGGCTTGGATCTCGTGGTCGTAGGCCGTCTCGAAGCGTTCGGTGAAGTCCTGGGCGATGGTGCCGCCCCAGCGGCCGGCCATGTTGGTGACCAGGGCGTGGCCGTCGCCGACGCGGGCGGTGCCGCGTTCGCAGACCACCTCGGCCTGGACCTGGTAGCCGAAGCCGCAGTTGACGAAGATCTCCACGTCGGAGAGGGCGCCGCCGTCGGTCTCGAAGACGACGAACTGCGGGTCGCGCAGTCCGTCGGGGGCGTTGTCGGAGGGGGTCGGGCGCAGCACCGTGACGGCCGTGATCTCGTGGCCGAGCAGCCAGCGGGTCGCGTCGGCCTCGTGGGCGACGGAGTCGGTGACGAGCATGGTGCTGGTGAAGAAGGGCGGGCTGGCCGCGTTGCGGTGCCGGTTGTGCACCATCAGCGGGCGGCCGAGCTGGCCGGTCGCCAGCAGGGCCTTCAGCTTCACGTACTCGGGGTCGTAGCGGCGCATGAAGCCGACCTGGACCCGGCGGTGGCCGAGACGCGTTTCGGCTTCGAGGACGCGCAGGGCGGAGGCCGCGTCGGGGGTGAGCGGCTTCTCGCACAGGACGGGCAGATCGTGCTCGAAGGCGGCGAGCAGCGTGGCCTCGTGGGCCGGGCCCGGTGAGGCGATCAGGACGGCGTCGACGTCGGCCGCCGCCATCGCGGCGGCCGGGTCCGTGTAGGGGGTGCAGCCGTCGACGCGGGCGGCGACGGATTTCGCGCGTTCCGCGTCGACGTCCACGACGGCTGTCACCCGTGCTCCGCTGGTGACTTCGTGGAGGCGGCGCACATGGTCGGCGCCCATCCTTCCGGTACCGATGACCGCGACTCCGAGGGTGGTGGCGCGCTCAGTCATGGCCGTCCTTTCGGGTCGTCAGGCGCCGCAGGACCTCAGGAACTTGCGGGTGCGCACCGCGATCGGCAGCGGCTTGTCCGGCTCGCAGGGGTACATGTCCTGCTCGACGATGGCGAAGAGGTCCACGCCCAGCTTCTGCGCGGCCGTCAGGACCGGGCCCAGCTCGGGGACACCGGCGGGCGGTTCGCACATCACACCGCGCGCCACGGCGGGGCCGAACGGCACCTCGTTCTTCACCACGTCGGCGAGGATCTCCGGGTCGACCTGCTTGAGGTGGAGGTAGCCGATGCGCTCGCCGTACGTCTCGATCAGCTTGACGCTGTCGCCGCCGCAGTAGGCGTAGTGCCCGGTGTCGAGGCAGAGGTTGACCGCGTCGGAGTCGGTCGAGTCGAGGAACTGCTCGACGTGCTCCTCGGTGTCGATGTGGGTGTCGGCGTGCGGGTGGACGACGATGTCCAGGCCGTACTTGTCCTTCACCTCACGGCCGAGGCGCTCCATGCCCGTGGTGAGGTTGCGCCACTGCTCGGTGGTGAGCTCCGGCGGCTCCAGGATCTCGGCGGTCTTGTCGTCGCGCCAGAAGGACGGGATGACGACGAGGTGCTTGGCGTCCATGGCCTGGGTGAGCGCGGCGACGTTGCTGACCTGCTCCCAGGTGGAGTCCCACTCGGAGGGACCGCGGTGCAGACCGCAGAAGATGGTGCCGGCGGAGACCTTGAGGTTCCGCTTGGTCACCTCGTCGGTGAGCCGGGCCGGGTCGGTCGGAAGGTAGCCGTACGGGCCGAGTTCGATCCACGAGTAGCCGGCTTCGGCGACCTCGTCGAGGAAGCGTACCCAGGGCACCTGCTGGGGGTCGTCGGGGAACCAGACGCCCCAGGAGTCGGGGGCGGAGCCGACCCGGATGCGGTCGAGCGCGAGGGCCATGTCAGGACTTTCCTTCCGAGGACGCTGCTACGGGGGCGGTGAGGTCCCCCTCTTCGGGGAGCTCTTCGACGTCGACGCCGTGGACCTGCGCCAGCTCGTGCTTGAGGGAGGCGAGTTCGGCGCCGCCGGCCATGTGGTTGGTCAGCTCTTCGAGGCTGACGTCGCTGCGGGACGCGGAGAGTTCCATGGTGCCCAGGCGCAGCACGCTGAAGTGGTCGCCGACCATGTAGGCGTGGTGCGGGTTGTGGGTGATGAAGATGACGCCCAGGCCCTTCTCGCGGGCGGCGGCGATGTACTTCAGCACGACACCGGACTGCTTGACGCCCAGGGCGGCGGTCGGCTCGTCGAGGATCAGGACGCGGGCTCCGAAGTAGACGGCGCGGGCGATGGCCACGCACTGGCGCTGGCCGCCGGAGAGCGTGCCGATGGGCTGCTCCATGTCGTCCAGGACGATGCCCATGGCGCGCAGTTCCTCGTCCGCGGTCTTCTTCATCTTCTCGATGTCGAGACGGCGCACGGGCCAGGGGCCCTTGGTCATCTCCGAGCCGAGGAAGAAGTTGCGCCACACCGGCATCAGCGGGACGACGGCGAGGTCCTGGTAGACGGTGGCGATGCCCTTGTCGAGGGCCTCGCGCGGGGTGGAGAAGCGCACCGGTGCGCCGTCGACGAGGAACTCGCCCTCGGTGTGCTGGTGCAGCCCGGAGATGATCTTGATGAGGGTGGACTTGCCGGCGCCGTTGTCGCCGAGGACGCAGGTCACCTTGCCGGGGTGGACGGTGAGGTTCACGCCGTGCAGGGCGCGGATGTTGCCGTAGGACTTGCCGGCGCCCTTGAGTTCGACGAGAGCGGCGTCCTTCGTGGCGGCCTCGTCGGTGGCGGTTGCTTCGCTGGTCATTGCGGTCACCTCCGGGTCGCCGTGCGCTGGACCCACAGATTGATGAGGACGGCACCGAGGAGCATCACGCCGAGGAAGGCCCTGAACCAGTCGGGGTTCCAGCCGGCGTAGACGATGCCCTGCTGCACCAGGCCGAACATGAAGGCGCCGAAGACCGGGCCGATCGCCGAGCCGTAGCCACCGGTGAGCAGACAGCCGCCGATGACGGCCGCGGCGATGTAGATGAGCTCCGCGCCCACGCCCTCGCCGGACTGCACGGTGTTGAACGAGAACAGCTGGTGCATGCCGACGAACCAGGCGCCGAAGCCGACCAGCATGAAAAGTGAGATCTTGGTGAAGGTCACCGGGACGCCGACGGCCCGCGCCGACCCCTTGTTGCCGCCGACGGCGAAGATCCAGTTGCCGTACTTGGTGCGCAGCAGCACCCAGGTGGCCAGGGCCGCGAAGACCAGCCAATACACCACGGTGATCTTGACGTTGACCCCGCCGACCTCGAACGTCGAGGCGAAGATCTTCTGCGCCTGCGTGAAGCCGTCCATGTCGCTGATGTCGTCGGTGGCGACGTTGCCCGTGACCAGCTTGGTGACGGCGAGGTTCACGCCCTGCAGAATCAGGAAGGTGCCCAGGGTGACCAGGAAGCTCGGCAGGCCGGTCTTGACCAGCAGCCAGCCGTTGAACGCGCCGATCGCGAGCGACACGAGCAGCGCGACGATCACGCCCACCCAGACGTTCAGGGTCAGCTGGTAGCTGAGCATCGACGCGGTCAGCGCCGAGGTGATCACGGCGACACCGGCCGAGAGGTCGAACTCGCCGCCGATCATCAGCAGGGCCACGGGCAGCGCCATGATCCCGATGGTCGACGACTGGTACAGGATGTTGGCCATCGAGCTGCCGTCGCGCACCGGCGGCGCCGCGACGAGGAAGAACACGAGCACGGCGACGGCGCCGAGGAAGACGCCGACCTCGGGCCGGGCGAGCAGCCGCAGCGCCAGCGGCCGCTGCCGCGTCCGGCCGTCGGACTGCTTCTGGCCGGGGGCCGGCGGTGTGTCCACCGCCGGCGTGGCCTGCTGGGTCATGCTCATCACCGGGTGCCCTTCGCGGCGAACTCCCCGATCTTGTCGACGTTCGACTTGTCGACGAAGGCCGGGCCGGTCAGCACGGGCTGCTCACCGCCACCGCTGTAGTTGCCGTTGTTCTTGTACAGCCACAGGCCGTCGACGGCCAGGTACCCCTGGAGGTAGGGCTGCTGGTCGACGGCGAACTGGATGTCGTCGCTCTTGATGGCCTTGATGAGGTCCTTGTTGAGGTCGAAGGTGGCGACCTTGGCCTTGCTGCCGGCGTCGCCGATCGACTGCACCGCGGTCAGCGCGAAGGGCGCGCCGAGCGTGACGACGTAGTCGATGGACGGGTCCTGCTTCAGCTTCGCGGTGATCGTCGACTTCACGCCCGGCATGTCGGTGCCGTTGACGTTCTGGGTGTCGAGCTTGCCCTCGAAGGTCTTCTCCACGCCGTCGCAGCGCTGGGTCAGGCCGACGTTGCCCTGCTCCTGGACGACACAGAGGGCATGCTTGGCGCCGACCTCGTTGAGCTTCTTGCCGAAGGCCTCGCCGGCGACGGACTCGTCCTGGCCGAAGAACTCCAGCATGTTGAGGTTCTTCCAGTCGCTCAGGCCGGAGTTGAGGCCGACGACGGGTATGCCCGCCTTCTCGGCCTTGCCTATGACGCCCTTGAGCGCGTCCGGCTTGGCGAGGGTGACGGCGATGCCGTCGACCTTCTGGTCGATCGCGTTCTGGACCAGGTTGGCCTGGTTGCCCGCGTTCGGGTCGGCGGAGTAGATGAGCTTGATGTTGTCCTTGTCCGCGGCGGCCTGGGCGCCCTTGCGGACGGTGTCCCAGAAGGTGTCGCCGGGCGCCTGGTGGGTGACGAGGGCGACGGTCATGCGCGGCGTGGTCGCCTTGCCGGCGGAGGCGTTCGCTGCGCCTTCCTCGGCCTCCTTGCCCCCGGAACTGCTGGAGCAGCCGGCGAGAGTCAGGGCCGCTGCCGCGGCCATAGCGACGACGGGCGCGATTCTGCGGGAGCGGGGGTGAGAAGAGCGGTCCATCTTTCCTGGCACCTCACTGTGCTACTGCGGGGGAAAGGGGAGGGATCACGAAGGGATCCGTGGTCCCGGAGCCTTACGGAGTCCGGATCATGATGCCGCAAACAGATTGTGGCGATGCCACCGGATACAAGTGCCTGCCGCGCTCGCTGTCAATACTTTGTTAAGACATCATTTCACAAGCAGGTCCGAATGTAAGTACAAACTATTGACAGCGCCGCCCTCCGCGACCTACACCTGAGGGGCGGCAGGTCCCTCGGATCCACGCCCCCACCGTGTCAGGGCGCCCCGGGACCCGCATCCCCAGCTTCCCGAGGAGGTCGCGCATGGCCGGGCCGGCACAGTATTTCGACTTGATCACGATGGGACGCATCGGCGTCGACCTCTATCCCCTGCAGACCGGCGTCTCCCTGGACCGTGTGGAGACGTTCGGGAAATTCCTGGGAGGTTCGGCGGCCAATGTGTCGGTCGCGGCGGCCCGCCTGGGACGCCGTACGGCGGTGATCACCCGCACCGGCGACGACCCCTTCGGCACCTATCTGCACGAGGAGCTGAAGTCGTTCGGCGTCGACGACCGCTGGGTCACCCCGGTCGAGGCCTACCCGACGCCGATCACGTTCTGCGAGATCTTCCCGCCGGACGACTTCCCGCTGTACTTCTACCGCCGCCCCAAGGCCCCGGACCTGGAGATCAGCACCGACGAGCTGGACTTCTTCGCGATCCGCGGGGCCCGCATCTTCTGGATCACCGGCACCGGCCTGAGCGAGGAGCCGAGCCGCTCCGCCACGCTCGCCGCCCTCAAGGCCCGCGACAAGTCCGGCATCACCGTCTTCGACCTCGACTGGCGACCGATGTTCTGGCGCGACCCCGACGAGGCCCGCCCGTACTACCGCGAGGCCCTGCGCCACGCCACCGTCGCGGTCGGCAACCTCGACGAGTGCGAGATCGCCACCGGCGTCCGCGAACCGCAGGCCTGCGCGGAGGCGCTGCTGGAGGCGGGCGTGGAGCTGGCCGTCGTCAAGCAGGGCCCCAAGGGCGTGCTCGCCGTGCACCGCGACGGCAGCCGGGCCGAGGTCCCGCCCGTGCCGGTCGAGGTGGTCAACGGCCTGGGCGCGGGCGACGCCTTCGGCGGCTCGCTCTGCCACGGTCTGCTCGCCGGCTGGGACCTGGAGAAGATCATGCGCCACGCCAACGCCGCCGGCGCCCTCGTCGCCTCCCGCCTCGCCTGCTCTTCCGCGATGCCGACCGAGTCCGAGGTCGCGGACCTCCTCGCCGAGGCGTCGTCGCCGTCGCCGAGCACGAGCCACTGAAACGGAGCCTTCCTTGAACATCGGGATCCCCGACCTCACCACGGTCAGAGCCCGCAACCCCGAGGCCGTCGCCGAGGCGGCGGCCCGCCGGGTACGCCGCCCGCTGATCGGCGACAGCGGCCGGCTGATGATCGTGGCCGCGGACCACCCGGCGCGCGGCGCCCTCGGGGTCGGCGACCGGCGCCTGGCCATGGCCAACCGCGCCGATCTGCTGGAGCGGCTGTGTGTCGCGCTGTCGAGGCCCGGCGTCGACGGTGTGCTCGCCACCGCCGACATCCTGGAGGACCTGCTGCTGCTCGGGGTGCTGGAGAACAAGGTCGTCATGGGCTCGATGAACCGCGGCGGACTCGCCGGGGCCTCCTTCGAGATGGACGACCGTTTCACCGGTCACCGCGCCGAGGACATCGCCCGGCTCCGCTTCGACGCGGGCAAGCTCCTGGTGCGCATCGACTACGACGACCCGGGCTCGCTGACCACGCTGGAGTCCACGGCCCGTGCCGTCGACGCCATGGCGGCCCACCGGCTCCCCCTGTTCGTGGAGCCGTTCATCTCCCGGCGGGTCGACGGGAAGGTCCGCAACGACCTGTCCGCCGACGCCGTCACCCGGTCCGTCGCCATCGCCTCGGGCCTGGGCGGCACCTCCGCCTACACCTGGCTGAAGCTGCCCGTCACCGACGACCCGGACGACATGGCCGAGGTGCTGGAGACCTCCACCCTGCCCGTGGTGCTGCTCGGCGGCGAGGTCGGCGAGGACCAGGAGGGCGCCTACGAACGCTGGCGCAAGTCCCTGCGTCTGCCCACCGTCCAGGGCCTGGTCGTCGGGCGTTCGCTGCTCTACCCGGCCGAGGGCAGCGTGGAACAGGCCGTGGACACGGCCGTCGGCCTGCTGTGACGCAAGAGGAACCTGCTGTGATTCAAGTGGCACCTGCTGTGATCCGAAAGGCACGCACACGATGACGTATCACCTTCCCGCGGGTAAGGCCCTCGGCGGCCCCTACATCGTCGACATCACGCCCGAGAAGGCCGGCTGGGGCCACTCCAGCCTGCGGATCCTGGAGCTGCCTCCCGGCGGCACGCACACCTTCGAGACCGGCGACAGCGAGTGGATCGTCGTCCCGCTGTGCGGCGGCTGCACGGTCGCGGCCACGGACGACTTCGGCCAGGGCACCTTCGAACTCCGGGGCCGCCGGGACGTCTTCAGCGGCGTCAGCGACTTCGCCTACGTGCCGCGCGACGCCCGGGCGACCGTGACGTCCGCCGGCGGCGGGCGGTTCGCGCTGACCGGCGCGCGCTGCGAGCGCCGGCTGCCCGCCCGCTACGGAGCGGCCTCCGACGTGCCCGTGGAGCTGCGGGGCACCGGGAACTGCTCCCGGCAGGTCAACAACTTCGGCGCGGCGGGCGTGTTCGAGTGCGACAAGCTCATCGCGGTCGAGGTGATCACGCCGGGCGGCAACTGGTCGTCGTTCCCGCCGCACAAGCACGACGAGCACCGGCCGGGCGAGGAGTCCGTGCTGGAGGAGATCTACTACTTCGAGTTCGCCGGCCACGACGGCGTCCCCGGCCTCGGCTACCAGCGGGTCTCACCCTCCGGGCCCGGCCGGGACACCGACGTGCTGGCCGAGGTCCGCGACGGCGACGTGGTCCTCATCCCGGACGGCTGGCACGGGCCCTCGATGGCCACCCCCGGCCACCACATGTACTACCTCAACGTCATGGCGGGCCCGGAGGCCGAGCGCGCCTGGCTGATCTGCGACCACCCCGACCACGCATGGGTCCGCGACACCTGGCCGGACCAGCCGGTCGACCCCCGGCTCCCCCTCTACACCGCCCCGGAGACCTCCGCATGAACGCCCGCACCCGCCGACTGACGACCGCCCAGGCCCTGGTGCGGTTCCTGTCCGCCCAGTACACCGAGCGGGACGGCGTGCGGCGCCGGCTGATCGCCGGGACCTGGGGCATCTTCGGCCATGGCAACGTTGCCGGGGTCGGCCAGGCGCTGGTCGAGTACGCCGATGTGATGCCCTACCACCAGGGCCGCAACGAGCAGTCCATGGTGCACGCGGCGGTCGGCTACGCCCGGCAGCTCAACCGCCTGTCCGCGCAGGCGGTGACGACCTCGATCGGCCCGGGCGCCACCAACCTGGTCACGGGCGCGGCCCTGGCGACGATCAACCGGCTGCCGGTGCTGCTGCTGCCCGGCGACTACTTCGCCTCGCACGCCCCCGATCCGCTGCTCCAGCAGCTCGAACACCCCGTCGAGGCCGACGTGTCGGTCAACGACACGCTCCGCCCGGTGTCGCGCTACTTCGACCGGATCACCCGCCCCGAGGCGCTGATCCCCTCGGCGCTCCAGGCCATGCGCGTGCTGGCCGACCCGGCCGAGACCGGCGCCGTCACCCTCGCCCTGCCCCAGGACGTGCAGGCGGAGGCGTACGACTGGCCGGAGGAGTTCTTCGCCGAGCGCGTCTGGTACGTACGGCGTCCCGCGCCGGACCCGGTCGAACTCACCGCTGCCGTCGAGGCGATCCGGTCGGCCGAGCGCCCGCTGATCGTCGCGGGCGGCGGCATCCACCACAGCGAGGCCGAGGAGGCGCTGAAGGCGTTCGTGGAGGCGACGGGCGTCCCGGTCGCCTCCACCCAGGCCGGCAAGGGCTCCCTGCGCTTCGACCACCCCGCCGACCTCGGCGGCATCGGCCACACGGGCACGGCCGTCAGCGACGACCTCGCCCGCACCGCCGACCTCGTGATCGGCGTGGGCACCCGCTACACCGACTTCACCACGGCCTCCGGCACGCTCTTCCAGCACCCCGAGGTGCGGTTCCTCAACCTCAACATCACCGGCTTCGACGCGCACAAGCTGGCCGCGCGCACCCTGGTCTGCGACGCGCGGTCCGGCCTGGAGAAGCTGCTGGAGGCGCTCCCCGGCCACCGTGTGAGTGAGGCGTACGAGACGGAGTACCGCACCGGCAAGGACCGCTGGGACGAGGTCGTCGAGGCCGTCTACCGCGCCGACGACGAGAACGCCGTACCGACCCAGACGCAGGTGCTCGGCGCGCTGGACGCGGCCGTCGGCGACGACGACGTGGTGATCAACGCCGCCGGCTCGCTCCCGGGCGACCTGCACAAGCTGTGGCGCTCCCGCAGCCCCCGCCAGTACCACCTGGAGTACGGCTACTCCTGCATGGGCTATGAGATCCCGGCCGGCCTCGGCGTCCAGCAGGCCGCCCCGGGCACCCCGGTCTGGGCGCTGGTCGGCGACGGCACCTACCTGATGATGCCGACGGAGATCGTCACGGCCGTCCAGGAGGGCCTGCCCCTCAACATCGTCCTCATCCAGAACCACGGCTACGCCTCCATCGGCGGCCTGTCGCAGGAGACCGGGGGCGAGCGCTTCGGCACCGCCTACCGCTTCCGGGCCGCCGACGGCACCTTCACCGGCGCCCCGCTCCCCGTCGACCTGGCCGCCAACGCCGCCAGCCTCGGCATGGACGTACTGCGCGCCAAGACCGTGCGGGAGCTGCGCGAGGCACTGGCCGCGGCCCGCGCCTCCGACCGGCCGACGTGCGTCTACGTCGAGACCGACCCGGCCCCGACCGCTCCCCCGGCCGAGGCCTGGTGGGACGTGCCGGTGGCCGAGACCGCCTCCCGCGAGGCCGCCGTCGAGGCCCGCGAGCGCTACGACCGTCAGGTCGCCGAGCGCCGCCGCCACCTCTGAACTCCCCGCTGACATCACGCTCCACGAAAGGCCCCGCACACGATGAAGACCATCACCCACTGGATCGACGGCAAGCCCGTCGAGGGCACCTCCGGCCGCTTCGGCCCCGTCTACGACCCGGCCACCGGCGCCCAGGAGAAGCAGGTCGCCTTCGCGACCGTCGACGAGGTGGACGCCGCCGTCGCCTCCGCCAGGGCCGCCTTCGAGTCCTGGGGCGAGTCCTCGCTCGCCAAGCGCACGGCGATCCTGTTCAAGTACCGCGAGCTGCTGGACGCCCACCGCGACGAGATCGCCGAGCTGATCACCGCCGAGCACGGCAAGGTGCACTCCGACGCGCTCGGCGAGGTCGCGCGCGGCATGGAGATCGTCGAGCTCGCGTGCGGGATCTCCGTCCAGCTCAAGGGCGAGCTGTCCACCCAGGTCTCCACCCGGGTCGACGTGGCCTCCATCCGCCAGCCGCTGGGCGTGGTCGCGGGCATCACGCCGTTCAACTTCCCGGCGATGGTGCCGATGTGGATGTTCCCGCTGGCCATCGCCTGCGGCAACACCTTCGTGCTGAAGCCGTCCGAGAAGGACCCGTCGGCCTCCTTCAGGCTCGCCGAACTCGCCTCCGAGGCCGGGCTGCCCGACGGCGTCCTGAACATCGTGCAGGGCGACAAGGTCGCGGTGGACCGCATCCTGGAGCACCCGGACATCGAGGCGGTCTCCTTCGTCGGCTCGACCCCGATCGCCAAGTACATCCAGCTCAAGGCCGTCGAGCACGGCAAGCGCGTGCAGGCCCTCGGCGGCGCCAAGAACCACATGCTCGTCCTGCCCGACGCGGACCTGGACCTCGCCGCCGACCAGGCGATCAACGCGGCCTACGGTTCGGCCGGCGAGCGCTGCATGGCCGTGTCGGTCGTGGTCGCGGTCGGCGACATCGGTGACGACTTGGTCGGCAGGATCACCGAGCGGGCGAAGAACCTCCGCATCGGCCCCGGCAACGACCCGGCCTCCGAGATGGGCCCGCTGATCACCCGCGAGCACCGGGACAAGGTCGCCTCGTACGTGGCGAGCGCCGCCGAGCAGGGCGCCGAGGTCGTCGTCGACGGCACCGGCTACTCGGTCGAGGGCCACGAGAACGGCTTCTTCCTGGGTGTCTCGCTGCTGGACCGGGTGCCGCTGACGGCGGACGCCTACCGGGACGAGATCTTCGGCCCCGTGCTGGCCGTCGTGCGTGCGGAGACGTACGAAGAGGCCATCAAGCTGATCAACGACTCCCGCTGGGGCAACGGCACCGCGATCTTCACCCGGGACGGCGGCGCCGCCCGCCGCTTCCAGCTGGAGGTCAAGGCGGGCATGGTCGGCGTCAACGTGCCGATCCCGGTCCCGGTCGGCTACCACTCCTTCGGCGGCTGGAAGGACTCGCTCTTCGGCGACCTGCACATCTACGGCAACGACGGCATCGCCTTCTACACCCAGGGCAAGGTCATCACCACCCGCTGGCCGGACCCGTCCGACGGCGGTATCAACCTCGGCTTCCCGAGCAACTCCTGACACCCGGAGGGGGGTTCATTCATGGCGAAGACCGGTGACCGGGCCCGCACCACGGCCGCCCCCGCGCTCAGCTCACTGGACTTCGCCCTGGACCGGGGCAGTCCCGTGCCGCTGTACCACCAGCTCGCGCAGCAGCTGGAGGCCGCGATCGAGCACGGGGTCCTCATCCCGGGCAACCTCCTGGGCAACGAGGTCGACCTCTCGGTGCGCCTCGGCCTGTCCCGCCCCACTGTCCGCCAGGCCATCCAGTCCCTCGTCGACAAGGGGCTGCTGGTCCGGCGGCGCGGGGTGGGCACCCAGGTGGTGCACAGCCAGGTCAAGCGCCCGCTGGAGCTGAGCAGCCTCTACGACGACCTGGAGGAGGCCGGGCAGGGGCCGGCCACCGAGGTCGTGCGCAACGAGCTCGTCCCGGCGTCCTGCGACGTCGCGGCCGCGCTCGGCGTCGCGGAGGGCAGCGAGGTCACCGCGCTGGAACGGCTGCGCAGCACGCACGGCCAGCCGGTCGCCCTGCTCTGCAACTACCTGCCGTCCGCCCTGCTGGACCTCGACAGCGCCCGTCTGGAGTCGACGGGCCTGTACCGGATGATGCGCTCGGCGGGCATCACCCTGCACAGCGCCCGCCAGACCGTCGGCGCCCGCGCCGCCACCGCCGAGGAAGCCGCCCGCCTGGACGAGCGGGAGGGCGCGGCGCTGCTCACCATGCGGCGGACGGCGTACGACGACACCGGCCGCCCGGTCGAGTACGGCACGCACATCTACCGGGCGTCCCGCTACACGTTCGACTTCCAGCTGCTGGTGCGGCCGTGAGGGGGCCGGTCACCTCCTGCGCAGCATCCGGCTGAACGGCGTGTCCGGGCGCTCCAGACGCTCACCGTCCAGCGTGATGTCGACGACCTCGTTGAAGAAGGCGACGCGCCCCCGGACCGCGGCCACCGCGGGCAGCGGGGCGGCGTAGCTCCACAGGATGTTGGGCGGCACCTCGCCCTCACCGCGCCAGGACCAGTACTCGGCGGTGCCCTTGTAGGGGCATCCGGTGCTGTGGTCGGTGGCGTCGAACAGGTCGAGGCGGACGTCCTCGCGGGGGAGGTAGTACCGGGTCGGCAGGGAGGTCTCGAAGAGCAGGACGGGATCCCGGGTGTCCGCGACGACCTGACCCTCGATCTCGACCCGGACATGGCGGCTGCTCGGCAGCGCGTCCACGCGTTTGTGCGGGTCGCGGGGGTGGATGAAGATCTCCTCGTCCTCCTCGTACCAGTGGTCGAGGCCCGTGTCGGTGCGCAGGAACCACTCGAAGGCGATGTGACCGGCCAGGTCGTCGGCGGGGAACGTCCAGGCCGCGTTGGAGCGCACCTCGCCCTCCGCGTCGAGGTCGTAGAAGATCCGGGAGCCGGTGTGCTTGCCGGTGGGCGGGTTCTTCGCCGGGCGGAGCAGGTCGGTGCGGACGTCCGCGCGCGGGAAGACGTACTGCGGCACCGGCAGGTGGGGCTCCCACACGAGCACGGGGTGCCGGCTGTCGACGACGGTGACGTCGCCCTTGCGGCCGCGCACCCAGCGGTCGCTGGGCTCCCACAGGAGGCCTTCGGGGGTGGTCCTGATCGTCGGGGCGGCGGGGTGGGCCGGGTGGGTGGTCATGGCCGGTGCTCCTTCCGGAGGTCCGGATGTCCGGTTCTTTCAACGGTCCCACGGTCCCTGCGCCCGGGGGCAGGCCGGGCGGACCGCACTAAGCTGTAGGAACCGTACCTTTCAGGCCACGAGGCGCTCGTGATGGCAGGAGAGAGGCGAGGTCGGCATTCCGGGCAGCCGCAGCTGCCCGACCTGCACGCGCGCCTGCGTACCGAGCTGGACCGGATCGACGAGCAGTTGCGCGCCCTGCTGGACGCCATGGACCGGATGCAGGGCCTGCTGGACTCGGTGGTGGCCATCAGCCGGGAGGTGGAGCTGACCGCGGTGCTGCACCGCATCGTGACCACCGCCATGGACCTGGTCGGCGCCCGCTACGGCGCGCTGGGCGTGCTCAACGCGTCCGGGGAGCGCTTGGAGGAGTTCATCACCGCCGGTCTGTCCGAGCGGGAGCTCGACGACCTGGGCGATACCGACCTGCCGCGCGGCCTGGGGGTCCTCGGCCACCTGATCAGCCACCCCGAACCCCATCGGATCGACGACATCCTGTCCCATCCGTCCTCCGTCGGTTTCCCGCCCGGCCATCCGCACATGCGGACACTGCTCGGAGTCGCGATCAGCGTCCGCGGCGAGATCTACGGCGATCTGTACCTGGCCGAGCGGCGCGACGGGCAGCCCTTCGACGTCCAGGACGAGAACGTCGTCACCGCCCTGGCCAGCGCCGCCGGCATCGCCATCGAGAACGTCCGCCTGTTCGAACAGGTGCGGGTCGGAGCCGAGCAGTTCCAGCGGCTCCTGCTGCCCGCCCTGCCCGACCTGCGGCCCTTCGGCGCCGCCGCCGTCTACCGGCCGGCCGCCGAGCCCAGCAAGCTCGGAGGGGACTGGTACGACGCGATCCCGCTGTCCGACGACGTCGTGGCGGTCGTCATCGGTGACGTGGTCGGCCACGATCTGAAGGCGGCGGCCGCCATGGCGTCCACCCGCAACATGCTGCGGGCCCTGCTGTTCGACCAGGGCAGTACGCCGGGCGCGCTCCTGGCCCGGCTCGACCGCATCCTGCAGGCCATCACGACCAACCCGGTCACCACCACAGCCCTGGCCCGCATCGAACCGGAGGGACCGGGTTGGCGCATCCGCTGGAGCACGGCGGGCCATGTCCCGCCCCTGCTGATCACTCCTGACGGACAGGCGGAGTACCTGACCGCCGAGCCCGGACTGCCGCTCGGGGTCGACCTGGAGGAACCCCGCCCCGATCACTCCCGCTTCCTCCCGCCGGACGCTACCGTCGCCTTCTTCACCGACGGGCTGATCGAGCATCCCGCCCACTCCATCGACGAGAGCCTGAACGAACTCGCCGGGCTCGCCAGCGCCCACACGCACCTGCCTCTGCACGAGTTCGTACGGGCACTGGCCGATCACCACCCGAGCGACGGTCACGACGACATGGCCGTCCTGGCGCTGCGCACCCCACCCGCCTGACGTGGCGTGGAGGTTCGGACGGAACCGACGGATGATGGTCGAGGTGATGTCGATGGGGAGGTCCCCGATGACTGTCGCGCGGCATGCCGGGGCCCGGCGTGGTGGCGCGGTCGCCCTCGAGATCTGCGCCGTCGCCGCGCTGTACTGGGGCTCGGCCGAGATCGGACTGCTCCAGCAGCAGGTACGGGGCCAGGTCACCCCGATGTGGCCGCCGAGCGGTATCGCGCTGGCCAGTCTGCTCCTGCGCGGGCCGCGGGTCTGGCCGGGGATCGCGCTCGGGGCGTTCCTGGTCAACATCTCGCTGGGGCCGTCGTTCCTGGCCGTACTCGCGATCGCGGCGGGCAACACGCTCGCGCCCGTCTGCTCGTACGCCCTGCTGCGCCGTGCCCGGTTCCGCGGCGAGATGAACCGCCTGCGGGACGCCCTCGCCCTGATCTTCCTCGGCGCGTTCACCGGCATGCTGGTCAGCGCCACGGTGGGCACCGGGACGCTCGTCTTCACCGGTGTGCTGGACACCGGCGACTTCTGGCCGACGTGGTCGGTCTGGTGGACCGGCGACGCGGTGGGCGTCCTGGCGGTCACACCGGTCGTGCTCCTTCTCCGCTCGGCGCGATGGCCCAGGGGCATACCGCCGTCCCGGTGGGCGGAGGGGATCCTGCTCCTGGCCGCCACGGTCTGCACCGGCTTCGTCGAGACCAGCACCACGCCGCTGCTCTTCCTCGGCTTCCCGCTGCTGATCTGGGCTGCCTTCCGCTTCGGGCTGGCCGGGGCCGCGCCCTGCGCCCTCGCCGTGTCGACCTTCGCGATCATCGCGGCCGCGCAGAAAACGGGCCCGTTCGCCGGTCACGACCTCTTCACCAACATGATCACCCTGCAGGCGTTCAACGGTTCCGTCTCGCTGACCGCCCTCCTGCTCGGAGCGGCGGTCAACGAACGCGCCCGGACCGAGAAGGAGATCGCGCTGGCGTGCGGACAGCTCGCCGAGATGGTCACGAGAATCGCCGCGACGGACCGCCGGCCGGCTCTGGGCCCGGAGATGACGAAGGGCCCCGCCCCACCGAAGTGAGGCAAGGCCCTGCCCGGGGAGAACTCCCGGGCACTCTGTCGGGACGACAGGATTTGAACCTGCGACCCCTTGACCCCCAGTCAAGTGCGCTACCAAGCTGCGCCACGTCCCGATGCGCGTCCACTCGCGGGGAAACCGCGTGATCGCGCGAACAGCACCTTACCCCACCCCCCTGGCCGCGCCGAAAACGGCCCGGGCGGGACAATCGGCGTATGGGCAGCACAGACAGCAGGGGAAGCGCGGGAGACACGGGAAGCCCCTCCGCGGAGGGGCCGGGCGACGCCCGGGACCGCGACAGCGAGGGGCGGGCACGCAACGCCCGGCCGAGGGACGGGCTGGGGCGGCCCCTGCCGTACGGCGCGGACGGCGTGCCCCGGCAGCCCGAGGGCGTGGTCCGCACGCCGGAGGAGACCGTCGCCGAGGCGCAGCGGCTGCTGGACGAGGGGAAGCCGTTCCACGCGCACGAGGTCTTCGAGGACGCCTGGAAGTCGGGCCCCGACGCGGAGCGGGAGCTGTGGCGCGGACTCGCCCAGCTCGCCGTGGGACTCACCCACGCCGCCCGCGGCAACCTCACAGGCGGGGCACGGCTGCTCCGCCGCGGGGCGGCCGCGACCGAGTCCTGGGCCTCCGGCTCCGGACAGCCGCTGCCGCACGGCATCGACGTCGAGGCCATCGCCGCCTGGGCCCGGGAACTGGCCCAGGACGTCGAACAGAACGGCCGCTCCGTGGACGCGGGCGCCCGGGCGCCCCGGCTCCGGGGAGCGGACACGGGGCGCTGAGCCGGGGCGCGGTGCGGGGCTGTCGTTGATGTGCGGCAGACTCGGGGTGTGCGAAAGATTCATGTCATCGGTATCGGCGCGGGCGACCCTGAGCAGCTGACCCTGCAGGCGGTGCGGGCGCTGCGGCACACGGACGTCTTCTTCATCCTGGAGAAGGGCGAGGAGAAGGCGGACCTCACCCGGCTGCGGCGCGACATGCTCGACACGCACCTGACGCGGGGGACGTACCGCGTCGTCGACGCGCGTGATCCGGAGCGGGACCGGACCGCCGACGGCGCGGCCTACTCCCCCGCCGTCGGGGACTGGCGCAGCGCCCGCGCCGACATCTACGAGCGGCTGATCGCGGAGGAGCTCGGCGAGGAGGAGACCGGCGCCTTCCTGGTCTGGGGAGACCCCTCGCTGTACGACAGCACGCTGGGGATCCTGGAGGAGGTGCTGGAGCGGGGCGCGGTGGCGTTCGAGTACGACGTCGTCCCCGGCATCAGCAGCGTCTCGGCGCTCGTCGCCCGGCACCGGACGGGGCTCAACCGCATCGCCCGGCCCGTGCAGATCACCACCGGGCGGCGCCTGGCGGAGGGTTTCCCGGAGGACGTGGACGACGTGGTGGTGATGCTCGACGCCCACCAGACCTTCCAGCGGTACGCGCGGGAGGACGTCGACATCTACTGGGGCGCCTATATCGGCACCCCGGACGAGATCCTCGTCTCCGGCCCGATCGGCGAGGCCGCGCCCCGCATCGAGCGGTTGCGTGCCGAGGCCCGTGAGCGCAAGGGCTGGATCATGGACACGTATCTGCTGCGCAGGCACCCCCGGGACTGACACCGCTATCGTCCGGACATGGAGTCCGTGCGTGCCGTACTGATCGACATCGACGGGGTGCTCACCGTGTCGTGGCGCCCCCTGCCCGGGGCTGTCGGGGCGCTGCGCGAGATCCGGGATGCCGGGCTCGCCGTGCTGCTGGTCACGAACACGACCTCCCGCACGAGGGCTTCGATCGCCGGGACACTGGCGGACGCGGGGTTCCCGGTGTCCGGCGAGGACATCCTGACCGCGCCCGCGGCCACCGCCGCCTATCTCGCCGAGCACAGTCCCGGCGCCCGGTGCGCCCTGCTGAACAGCGGCGGCATCGAGGAGGACCTCGACGGTGTGACCGTCGTCGACGCGGCGGACACCGAGGCCGTGCCGGATGTCGTACTGGTCGGCGGGGCCGGTCCGGAGTTCGGCTATGAGGCGCTCGACCGGGCCTTCGGGCAGCTGCGGCGCGGGGCCCGGCTGGTGGCGATGCACCGCAACCTGTACTGGCGTACGGACGAGGGACTGCGGCTGGATTCCGGTGCGTTCCTGGCGGGTCTGGAGCTGGCGGCCCGGACGGAGGCCGAGATCACCGGCAAGCCGGCGCGGGCGTTCTTCGAGTCGGCGCTCGCCCGGGTGGGCGCCCGTGCGGACGAGGCCGTGATGGTGGGCGACGACGTCGAGTCCGACGTGCTCGCGGCACAGCGGGCGGGTGTCACCGGGGTCCTCGTACGGACCGGCAAGTTCCAGCCGGAGGCGCTCAGGGCCGCCGGCGGCACGCCCGACCACGTGATCGACTCCTTCGCGGACCTCCCGGCGCTGCTGCGGAGTTCCGCACCGCGGTAGCCGCCCGTCAGCGGAGCAGCAGTTGGAGTCCGCCCACGATCGTCGCCGCGATGACCAGCTGCTCGAACAGCCGCTGGTTGATCTTGTGCACCGCCCACTTGCCGAAGAGCGCGCCGGGCACGACGAACACCACGAGCGCCAGGTCCAGGAGCAGCGAGCGGCCGTCGATCAGGCCGAGGCCGGCGCTGAAGGGCAGCTTGGAGACGTTGACGATCAGGAAGAAGAAGGCCGACGTGCCGAGGAAGCCGAGCTTGCGGAAGCCCGCGGAGAGCAGGTACATCGACATCACCGGGCCGCCCGCGTTGGCGACCATGGTGGTGAAGCCGCCGAGCACGCCGTAGGAGCGGGCCTTGACCCGGCCCGCCCGGCTGGTGAGCGCGTCCGGTTGCTCCTCCGCGTCCGCCGTGCGCCGGCGCCACACCGTCACGGCCGCCATCAGCAGCAGGATCGCGCCGATGGAGGTCCGTACGATCGCGTCGTCGGCCCACATCAGGAACACCGTGCCGACGACGACGCCCGCGGCGACCGCCGGGAACAGCCGCCACAGGGTGGGCCAGTGGGCGTGCCGCCGGTAGGTGGCGACGGCCAGCAGGTCACCGGCGATCAGGACCGGCAGCAGGACGCCGGTGGAGGCCCGGGCGGGCAGCACGGCGGCGAAGATGGCGAGGCTGACCGTGTTGGCCCCGCTCACGGCGGTCTTCGAGAAACCGACGAGGAGGGCCGCGAAGGCGAGTGCGGCGAACTCCCAGCCGGTGATGTTCCAGAGCGTCATCGTGTTCATGCGAACACTGATGCTATGTGCACCGAACGGGGCCCTGTAGTGCCGTCTCGCCTGGTGGCCCAGGGCGCCGGGCTACCCCCGTTCGACGAGGAGCGCGCTCCCCTGCCCGACCCCCACACACATCGTCGCCAGCCCCCGCCCGGCCCCCGTACGCCGCATCCGGTGGAGCAGTGTCGTCAGGATGCGGGCGCCCGAGCAGCCGAGGGGGTGGCCGAGGGCGATGGCGCCGCCGCTCGGGTTGACCAGGTCGGGGTCGATGCCGAGCTGGTCGACGCAGGCCAGGGCCTGGGCCGCGAAGGCCTCGTTGAACTCGGCCTCCTCCAGGTCGCCGACGCTCCAGCCGGCGCGGGCCAGGGCCTTGCGGGTGGCGGGGACCGGGCCGATGCCCATGATGTCGGGGTGGACACCGGCGGAGGCGCCGGCGACGTAGCGGCCCAGGGACTGAAGTCCCAGGTCGTTCAGGGCCTCCTCGCTGACCAGGAGGAGACCGGCGGCGCCGTCGTTCATCGGGGAGGCGTTGCCCGCGGTGACCGTGCCGCCGTCCCGGAAGACCGGCTTGAGCCGGGACAGCTTCTCGTACGAGGTGTCCTCGCGGACGCACTCGTCGGTGTCGACGACCACGCCGTCGGGGCGTTCCACGGGCAGGAGTTCGTCGTCGAAGTGGCCGTATCTGCGGGCGAGGGCGGCGCGCTGGTGGCTGCGCAGGGCGAAGTCGTCCTGGCGTTCACGCGCGATGCCGTACCGCGTGGCGACCTCCTCCGCCGTCTCGCCCATGGACAGGAGGCCGTGCAGGTCCCGCATCGCGGGGTTGACCAGGCGCCAGCCGAGGCGGGTGTCGACGGTCTCGATGCGGTGGGGCAGGGCCTCGTCGGGGCGGGGCAGGACGAAGGGGGCGCGGCTCATCGACTCGGAGCCGCCCGCGATCACGATGTCGGCCTCGCCGGCGGCGATGGTGCGGGCGGCCGTGGTCACGGCTTCCAGACCTGACGCGCAGAGCCGGTTGACGGTGGCCCCGGGGACGGTCTCGGGGAGGCCGGCGAGCAGGGCTGCCATGCGGGCGACGTTGCGGTTGTCCTCGCCGGCCTGGTTGGCGGCACCCCAGTAGACGTCGTCGACGCGGGCCGGGTCCAGCGCGGGCACGTCCGCGGCCAGGGCGCGGATCACGTTCGCGGCGAGGTCGTCGGGCCGCACCGAGGAGAGGGACCCCCTGAGCTTGCCGATGGGGGTGCGGCGGGCGGCCGCGAAGTGGACGGGACGCACGAGGGGCTCCTCACACCGCACATTAATTAGCACTGCTAGTTTCGGACTATAGACCCTCGTCCCGCCGCCTGTGAAGGCGCCACGGGTCGCGTTTGCACCAGTGCGCCCCGGGCACCCGCGCGGTCATGGAGTGGTTGCGGAACGCCGCCTGCGTGGACGAGGACCCCGAGTTGTTCTTTCCCGTGGGCACGGCGGGTCCGGCCCTGCGGGACGTCGCGGCGGCGAAGCGGGTCTGCGCGCGCTGCCCGGTGACCGGCCCGTGCCTGAGCTTCGCGCTGAGCAGCGGCCAGGCCTCGGGCGTGTGGGGCGGGACCTGCGAGGAGGAGCGTGACGCACTGCTCCGGAGCACGAGGAACGACGCGAGAAGGAGAAGCGCCCTATGACGGCCGTGAGGAGCACACTGACCGACGAGGCCCGCCGGGTTGCCTGCGAGGCACTCCAGGACACCCTGGTCGACCTGCTCGGACTCTCGCTGATCGGCAAGCAGGCGCACTGGAACATCGTAGGACCGCGTTTCCGGTCCATCCACCTCCAGCTCGACGAGGTGGTGTCGGCCGCGCGGAACTTCGCCGACACGGTCGCGGAACGGTCCGCGGCGCTCGGTGTCCCGCCGGACGGCCGGCCGGAGACCGTCGCCAAGACGTTCACGCTGCCCGCCCCCAAGGAGGGCTGGGTGCGTGACTCGGACGTGGTGCGGGTCATGGCGGAGGCCCTCCAGGACGCCGTCGGCCGGCTGCGCGAGCGCATCGGCACGACCGAGAAGGCGGACCTGGTCACCCAGGACCTGCTGATCGGCATCACCGCGGAGCTGGAGAAGCAGCGGTGGATGTTCGACGCCGAGAACGTCCCCCACGAGGACTGACCGGCGCGCACGTAACGTACGGAAGGGGCACCCGATGACCGACGCCCTCGAACTCGACGCGCTGTGGGAGGACTTCCACCGCGTGGTGAACATGACCTCGCAGGAGCTCGCGGCCTGGCTGCGGACGCGGGACGCCGACGAGAACGCGGAGCCGCTGCCCGACCGGGCGGGGAGCGAGACCGGACAGCACGTCCTGGCGATCCTCCAGAAGCGGCGCACCGACCTGACCGAGGACGATCTGCGCGTGATGCGGAACGTCGTGGACAGGGTCACCTCCCAGGTGGACCTGGAGAACGAACCGCTGCCGGAGGTGACGGCCGAGGACACACGTCGGCGGCACCGGCTGATGACGGTCGGCCACGATCCGCTGAAGGGATAGCCGTGACCCGCCAGGAGCGCGTGGTCCGCGAACTCCTCGGCACACACGGCCGGACGTACGCCGAGGAGGCGGGCATCCGGCTGAAGAACACCCCGCAGCCGCTGTACCGGCTGCTGGTGCTCTCCCATCTGCTCAGTGCCCGTATCCGCGGCTCGATCGCGCTGGCCACCGCCCGTGCCCTGCACGAGGCGGGGCTGCGCGATCCGCGCCGCATGGCGGCGGCGGACTGGCAGGAGCGGGTGGACGCGCTCGGCCGGGGCGGCTACCGGCGTTACGACGAGCGTACGGCCACGCAACTGGGCGACGCGGCCGAGCTGTTGACCGAGCGGTGGGGCGGAGACCTCCGGCGGCTGCGCCGGGAGGCGGACGGCAACGTCTCCGAACTGCGCTGTCTCCTTCAGGAGTTCCCCGGGATGGGCCCGGCCGGCAGCCACATCTTCCTGCGCGAGGCCCAAGGCGTCTGGCCCGAGGCAGCCCCTTACCTGGACGGCAAGGCCCTCCAGGGCGCCGAGCGCCTCAACCTGCCGGAGGACCCGGAGCGCCTCGCCGAGCTGGCCGGAAAGACCGACCCGGCCGTTCTCGCCGCCGCGCTGGTGCGGGCGGCGGTGGACAAGGAGATCGCCGAGGACACCCTGCGGCGGGCCGGGTGACCCGCCGGGCCCCGGGCCCGGAAGCTTCACCCCAGCAGCCAGCCCCCGTCAACGCTGAGTTCGACCGCGTTGACCGAGCGGTTGCGCAGCAGGAAGTCGACCGCGTCCACCACGTCCGACATGGTGGCGAGGCGGCCCGTGGGCGTCTCGGTCTGCAGTGTGGTGAGCACTTTCTCGGGTTTGGCCTGCCAGTAAGGGCTGTCGCCGACGACACCCGGATGCACGGAGTTGACCCGGACGGGAGCGAGTTCGACGGCGAGGGAGTTCATCAGACCGCGCACACCCGCGTTGACGGTCGCCACCGTCGTCGCGCCCGGATAGGGGCGTTCCTTGGCCTGTCCGCCGAACAGCACGATGGCGCTGTCGTCGTGCAGCCGGGTGCGCAGCGTGTGCACCACCTCGGTGTAGCCGACGAGCTTGAGGGTGACCAGCCGCAGGGCGGCGTCGATGTCGTACTCGGTCACCTTGTTGTCGTCCCGGGAGACACCCGCGATCACCAGATGGTCGACGCGTCCCACCTCGGCGAGCGACGCCGCGACCTCCAGCGGTCGCGTCAGGTCGAGGCCGAGGCCCCGGGCGCCGAACTCCTTGGCGAGCGTGTCGGCCCGGTGGGCGTCGCGGCCGGTCAGGACCACGTCGTCCCCGCACTGCGCCCTGGTCCGGGCGAACTCGAGGCCGATCCCCGACGTGCCTCCGACGACAAGGACACTGCTCATGACTCCTCCTCAAGCGCCTGGCGCAGGTAGTCCCAGTCCCGCGTGAACCGGTAGGAGTGTCGCGACGGCGGCTGCGGCGCCTGCGTCTCCAGCCACCTCAGGGGCCCCTGCCCGGCGTTGACGAACCCATGCACACAACCGGCGCCCGCCCACGCGAGGTCCCCGGGTTCCAGCCGGTACCACTCGCCGTCGAGAGTGGCCTCCGCCACGCCCTCCAGGATCAGATACGTCTCCTCGAAGGGATGGTCGTGCGTGCCGATGACGCCGTCGGACGCGTACCGCACCATGAACATCGTCGAGGCGACCGCGCC
Source organism: Streptomyces sp. NPDC008137 (assembly GCF_042957035.1). NCBI lineage: Bacteria > Bacillati > Actinomycetota > Actinomycetes > Kitasatosporales > Streptomycetaceae > Streptomyces > Streptomyces sp. NPDC008137. Next base: position 31,680 of record NZ_JBIBHN010000033.1, read on the forward strand.
CAGGTCGCCGTCGACCATCATCTTCACGGTGATTCCGCTGTAGACCAGCAGCGCGGTCCGCATGCTCGCGGTCACGGCCAGCAGGTCCTGGGACTGTTTGGCGGGATCCATCTGCTCGGGCTCGAAGTGCCCGAAGGTCCTGGTGCGCGGATCGCGGACGTCGATGCGGACCGGGTCGCGGGCGGGCAGCTCCGGCACCTCCTGGGTGTCGTGCCCGTAGCGTGCCCGCGGCACGGGGGCCAGCATGTCCGCCCAGCGACCGCCGGTGCCCCCGGCCCCGCGCCAGGCGTGCGGCACACCGGTGGGCAGGAGGCCGTAGTCGCCCTCCTCCAGGAGGTACGACCCCTCGGGCACGTCGAGGACCACGGCCCCGTCGAGGATGTGGAAGGTCTCCTCGTACGAGTGCACATGGGCGGGCACGCGGCCGTCCGGCAGCAGTTCGCAGAGGCCGAAGCCGGTGTGCACACTGCCGTCGTCCTCGCCGACCAGCGTCCGCCGCCGGTGGCCGTGGCCGTCGTACGGGGGATCGGGCCGGTCGGCGGCGCGGCGCACCAGGTGGTTCGTCATGCGGTGGCCCTCCCTCCCTTCGCCTCCTTCGCCGCGAGGAGCCGGTCGCGGGACTCCTCGACGAGCCGGCGGGCCCGCCCGGTGTCCTCGAGCAGCCTGCCGTCGCGCTTGTGGATCACACCGTCGACCAGGACGGTGTCCACGTTGGACACGTCGGCGCACAGGGTCACCGCGGCTGCCGCGTCGTGCACCGGGGAGACGTTCGGAGCGGTGGCGTCGATCGCGACGATGTCGGCGCGCTTGCCGGGCGTCAGGGATCCGGTCCGGTCCTCGAGACCGGCGACGTGAGCGCCGTTGAGGGTGGCGATCTCCAGCATCTGCCGTGCTGTCAGCATGGTGCTGGGCACCGCCATGTTGGCCTGCCAGCAGTCGGCGTTGACACGGGCGCGTTCGGCCCCGAAGGCGGCGCGGATCTGGGTGAACATGTCGCCGGGCACGGTGGTGACGACGTCGATGCTGAGCGAGGGCCGCAGGCCGTGCTCGATCGCCTGCATGACGGGCGGCCAGCCGTGTCCCATCTGGAGCTCCACCTGCGGCGCGACCGACACCGTGCCGCCGCTGTCGGCGACCATCCGCCACTCCTCCTCGCTGAAGTAGCAGCAGTGGACGTAGGTGGTGTCCGGGCCGAGGAGCCCCATGCCGTGGAGCTGCTTGACCATGCCGAAGCGGCCGGCGAGGCGCCCCATGGCCACGTGCACGGTGATCGGGATGCCCAGCTCACGCGCCAGGGCCCATTCGGCGGCGACGACCTCGTTGACGCAGAAGCCGGGTCCGCGGGTGGCGAGGCCCATGGTCAGCAGGCCGTCGTCGGAGGCGAAGTGCGTCGACCTGATCCTGCGCACGTCGTCGGCCGGGATCGCGACCTTGCTCTCGAACCAGTACTCGGCGAGGGAGGTGTTGGCGCTGCCGTACGCGTACTGCGCCCGGATGCCGGATTCCTTGAGGCCCTGGATGGCGGCGTCCGGGTGGTCGGGCGTGTTGTTGATGTGGGACCAGTCGACGAGCGTGGTGATGCCGGCGTTGAGGCATTCGAGCGTGCCCGCGAGGTTGCCGGCGTAGACGTCCTCCGGGGTGTAGAGGGGTGCGAAGCTGTCGAGGACGTCGACGAAGTAGTCGTCGAGGGTGGCGTCGGGGGCGACGCCCCGGATCGGGGCCTCCCAGGTGTGGCGGTGGGTGTCGACGAAGCCGGGGACGACGATGCGGCCGGTCATGTCGAGGACCTCGGCGTCGGCGCTGATCTCGGGCCGGACGGCGGCGATCCTTCCGTCTTCGACGAGGACGTCACCCCTCGGCAGGTCCCCGACCGCGGGGTCCATCGATATGACATGCCCGGCGCGAAGGAGTGTCCGATCAGTCATCGTGGTTCCTTCCATGGGGTGTTCAGTACGCGGCGAGGCTCCGGACCGCCGCTACGACCTTCTCCGCGGTGGGGATGACCCGCTCCTCCAGCGCGTCGGCGAACGGCAGCGGGACGCACTCCCCCGTCACCCGCCGCACGGGCGCGTCCAGCAGGCCGAATCCCTCGTCGGCGACGACCGAGACGACGGTGGCGCCCCAGCCGCCCTGGTACGGGTTCTCCTCCACGGTGACCAGTCGCGAGGTCCTGCCCAGTGAGGCGAGTACTGTCGCGGTGTCCAGCGGGACCAGCGAGCGCAGGTCGATCACCTCGGCCTCGATCCCCTCCCCCGACAGCGCGTCGGCGGCCCGCAGGGCCAGGGGCACCATGGAGGCCAGCGCGACGAGCGTGACGTCCGCGCCCTCGCGCACGACTGCGGCCCGCCCCAGCTCGACGACGTGACCGGGCGGTGGCGGGGCGCTCTTGGTGGCCAGCAGGGCCTTGTGCTCGAAGAAGACCACGGGGTCGTCGCTGCGGATCGCGGCCGCCAGCATGCCGATGACGTCGGCGGGCGTCGCCGGTGCCGCGATCTTCAGGCCGGGGACGGTCAGCGCCCAGTTCTCGGTGGCCTGGGAGTGCTGGGCGCCGAAGCCGAGTCCGCCGCCGTTGGCGGTGCGCACGACGAGCGGCACGGTCACCTGGCCGCCGGTCATGTAGCGGACCTTGGGGATCTCGTTGGCGAGGTAGTCCCAGCAGCAGGCCAGGAAGTCGGAGAACATGATCTCCGCGACGGGTCGCATCCCGGTCATGGCGGCGCCCATCGCGGCGCCCACGATGGCCTGTTCGGAGATGGGCGTGTCCCACACCCGCTCGGGCCCGAACTCCTCGCGCAGCCCCACGGTCGTCTTGAACACCCCGCCGGCCGCGCCGATGTCCTCCCCGAGGCACACCACCGACGCGTCCCGGCGCATCTCGCGCGCGATGCCCTCGGCGACGGCGTCCCGGTAGGTGATCACGTCCGCCATGCGGCACCCCCGTCGGCCCACACGTCGGTGAGGGCCTCCCGCGGGTCGGGCGGCGGTGCCCCCTTCGCCTCCTCGACGGCCCGCTCCACGACGGCCCGGGCCCGCTCGTCGGCCTCCGCGACCGCCTCCGCCCCGATGCCCAGCTCGGCGAGCCGTCCCCGCGCGAGGTCCAACGGGTCGTGCTTGAGCCACCGTTCGACCTCCTCGGCCGGGCGGTAGGTCGCCGGGTCGGTGCGGCTGTGCCCGAAGTGCCGGTAGGTCTCGGCCTCCAGCACGGCGGGCCCGTCTCCCGCCCGGGCCCGCCGCGCGAGCCGCCCCACCGCCTCCGCGACGGCCACGACGTCGTTGCCGTCGACCACCTCGCCCGGGATGCCGTACGCGGGCGCCCGGTCGGCGGCGGGCCGGGACACCGCCGTGACCTGCGCGATGGGCGTGTACTCCATGTACAGGTTGTTCTCGCACACGAAGAGCACGGGCAGCCTCCACACGGCGGCCAGGTTGAGCGACTCGTGGAAGGCGCCGATGTTGGTGGCGCCGTCGCCGAAGAAGGCGACCGCGAGCTGCTCGCTCCCCCGCAGCCGCGCCGACCAGGCGGCACCGACCGCCATCGGTAGATGGGATCCGACGATGGCGTACGAACCGAGCATGCCGGTGGCCGCCTTGGTCAGATGCATGGAGCCGCCCTTGGCCCGGCACAGCCCGGTCGCCCGGCTCATCAGCTCGGCCAGGCACTCCTCGGGGGTGGCGCCCCGGGCGAGGGCATGGTGGTGGCCTCTGTAGGTGGCGAACACATAGTCGTCGGGGCGCAGGGCGGCACTCGCGCCCACGGCGATCGCCTCCTGCCCGGCGGCGAGGTGGGTGGTGCCCTTCACCAGGCCTCGCAGGAACAGGTCGTGGGCGGCCTTCTCCGTGCGGCGGATGACGGCCATCCGCTCGTAGGCGTCGAGGAGGGCGACCGGATCCATCACTGCGACCCGGTGTTCAGATGCGACTGCGCCTCACGGCGGGTGTTCAGCTCGCCGCCCACCGTCCAGTACTTGCGCCCGGCCACCAGCAGCTCCTCGGCGGGGAACTTGGTGATGACCTCGCAGCCGTCGGCGGTGACGACCAGTTCCTCCTCGATGCGGGCGGCGGACCAGCCGTCGGCGGCCGGCCAGTAGGTCTCCAGGGCGAACACCATGCCCTCCTCCAGGACTTCGGGGTGGTCGAGGGAGACCAGGCGGCTGAAGATCGGCTTCTCCCAGATCGACAGTCCCACACCATGGCCGTACTGCAGGGCGAAGGCGGCGGTCTCGTCGGCGAAGCCGAACTCCTCGGCGCGCGGCCAGACCCGGACGATGTCGGCGGTGGTGGCCCCGGGCCGGACCAGGGCGATCGCCTGGTCCATGTACTCCCGGCAGCGCACATAGGCGTCCCCTTGCGCGCGGGAGGCGCTGCCCACGGCGAAGGTGCGGTAGTAGCAGGTGCGGTAGCCGAGGTGGCTGTGCAGGATGTCGAAGAAGGCCGGGTCGCCGGGGCGGATCAGGCGGTCGCTGTAGACGTGCGGGTGCGGTGAACAGCGCTCGCCCGAGATGGCGTTGACACCCTCGACGTACTCGCTGCCGAGGTCGTAGAGGACCTTGCTGACGACTCCGACGCACTCGTTCTCGCGGACACCCGGGCGCAGGTAGCAATAGAGCTCCTCGTAGGCCGCGTCGACCATGGCGCAGGCCTGGGTGAGCAGGGCGATCTCGTCGCCGGTCTTGATCCGGCGGGCCTCCAGGAAGACCTGCTGTCCGTCGACGACGTCGATGCCCTCGGCGCGCAGGGCGGCGAGGACCGGCATCTCGGCGACGTCGACGCCGAGGGGCTCGTTCGCCAGCCCGTGCTCGCGCAGCTCTCCGGCGATCTTGGCTGCCACGTCCTCGGCGATCCCGGCGTCCGGGTGGAAGGCGCCGCGCAGGGTGGAGATGCCGGCGCGGGCGCCGGTGGGCGGGCCGCCCTTGCCGTCGCTGTAGTCCAGCCACGGGTTGTACAGCTGGTGGTGGCGGGCGGCGGAGCCGAAGTCCCAGACGACCGGTTCCCCGTCGCGCACCAGCAGGGCGAAGCGGATCAGCTTGTCCATCGCCCAGGTGCCGATGTGGGTGGCCGTCATGTAGCGGATGTTGGCGAAGTCGAAGCTGAGCACCGCGCCCAGCCGGGACCGGTTCAGGGACTCGTGCAGCCGGGCCAGCCGCTGCCCGCGCAGCCGGTCCAGGTCGATGCGCTCTTCCCAGTCGACGGCGTTGGGGCCGTATGTGCGGATCGCCATGGCGACCACCCCCACTTCGGAGTGAACGCCCGGGTGACAGGAGTGTCAAGTGTCACTGAACATCGCCGGACACGAACCAGACGCCCACAGCGGGTACCTCTCCATCGTTGCGGTATCGGTGGGGAGTCGTCGACTCGAAACACACGGCGTCGCCCGGGCGCACCGTGTACTCGTCGAAACCGAGGGTGAGGATCAGCTCGCCGGAGGTCAGATAGCCGTACTCGGTTCCCCCGTGCCGCATCAGTCCGCCGGAGCCGGCGGAGGAGCCGCCGGGCCGGTAGGTCACCAGCAGGAAGCCGACGTCCGCGCCCGGCACCCGCCCGAGGCGCTCCCACACGACCCCCGAGTCCAGCTCCAGCGTCTCGCGCTCACCCGCGACGGCCAGCGGGCCGACGCGCCGGCCCGGACCGGCGGCGAAGGCCGCGAGGACGTGCGGAAAGGACGGGAGGGAACCGGGTGTGCTCGCACCCACCGCGGGCGAAAAGGCCCGCGCGTCGAAGAGGGACTCCACGGAGATCCCGAGGGCCGTCGTGATCGCGTACAGCGTGCTCACCGAGGGCTGGCTCTTGCCGGTCTCGATCTGCGACACCAGACTCGCCGACACGCCGACCTCCCGGGCCAGCGCGCGCAGGCTCGTGCCGCGCTCCAGCCGGGCCTGCCGGATACGCGCGCCGACGGGCGGCACGACGGCGGGTGACACGGGCGGCTCCTCTCGCGCGCGGCCGGTGTACAGCTTCATTGAACAGCGCACGGGAGCCCGGAAGCCAGGTGCGGAGCGGCTCGCTGACTGCTTCCCCGCCGGAAACTCCGCTCGCACCTGCCAGCCCGCTCCCCCGGTGCGCGGCCCAGCACACAGTTCGCCGCCCAGCGCGGTCACCCGTTCCGTCAGGCCGACCGGACCGGAGGTCCCCGACCCGCTGCGGGTGGTCGTGGTCACCACCTTCGATCTCGACGAGTACGTGTACGGCGCGCTGCGCGGCGGCGCCTGCGGCTTCCTGCTCAAGGACTCCGGGCCGACCCTGCTCGCGGAGGCCGTCCGCGCCGCCGCCGCGGGCGACTCGCTGGTCTCCCCGTCGGTCACGGTCCGTCTGCCAAGCACCTCACCGCCGCTCCGGCCACCGGCAGTGCGCGACAACCGGCCCCCACGGCCCCGCTCCAGGAGCCGCTGACCGAGCGCGAACTGGACGTGGTCCGCCTGGTCGCTCTCGGCCGCACCAACGCCGAGATCGCGGCCGGACTGTACGTCTCCCTCTCCACGGTCAAGACGCACCTGTCCAGCGTCCAGCTCAAACTGGCCGCCCGGAACCGCGTCGAGATCGCGGCCTGCGCCTGGCAGAACGGACACGCGCGGGGCGGAACATGAGGCGTCCGCACTCCGGGCGGCGCTCACCCGATCGGTCCGGTGCCGGTGGTGGGCCGTCGGTGCCGGTGGTGCGCTGAGGAAACGCGTCCCGTTCCCAGGAGGCACTCCCGATGACCCGTCGTCCGTCCCCGCTCGCCCGCGTTCTCTCCTCCGCCCTGGCGGCAGGCACCCTGCTGGCCACCGCCGCCTGCTCGGACGGCGGCGACGACAGAGACGGATCACGGGCGTCGGGCATCACCGCCACGCAGGTCGCCGGGAGGCAGCAGACCCCCTCGCCCACCGCCACCCTCACCGAGGACGGCGCCCAAGCCGCGCTGATCACCGAGGCAGACATCGAGGACGACTGGACCCAGGTCAAGGACACGGAGGCCGAGAACTGGAACGACAGTCTGGTCATCGGCACGGTCGACGTCTCCGACTTCCTCACCGCCAAGACCGACGCCGCCGACTGCCAGCGCCTCATGAACTCCCTGTTCGACGACGATCTGCTGGGCAGGCCGTCGGGAGCGAACGCGCTGCGCGGTTTCCAGCAGGGCGACTCACGCCTGCTGTACCAGGTCGCCTCCTACGACCGGACCGACCCGCAGGACTCCCTGAGCTGGATGGCGACCCTGCCGGAGACGTGCGACCAGTTCACCGTCACCGAGGACGGCGAACAGCGCACCGTCCAGGTCATCGAGACCTCGCTGCCGAAGGTGGGCGACGCCCGTCAGGGCCTGCGCGTGACGGTGCGGGGGACGACCGGGGGCGCGGAGGCCACGCTGACCCTGACCGTCGCGGCCGTACGCGTCGGCAACGACGCCATCACCGTCACGACGGGCGGGCTCGACGGGGACGAGCAGGACTCCGCCGAACAGGCGGTGCGGATCGGCACCCAGAACCTGAAGGACGTGCTGGCCGGCAAGACGCCCTCCCCGGACCCCAGCGAGGTCGAGTAGCCCGGCGACGGCTCTCCTCCACGACACGTCAAGGGCCGTGCCCGCTCCGCCGGTTCCCGGGACAGCGTGATCACCGGAACGGCACAATGGCGGCGACGGCCGGTCCTCCCGGTCGCCGGTCCGAGGAGAGGAAGAGACGTGAGTGAGAGCCACACCCCGCCGAGCGGCTCGGCGCGGCTGAACACCGGTGTGGCGCACAACGCCCGCGTGTGGAACTACTGGATCGGCGGCAAGGACAACTACGAGGTCGACCAGCGGGTCGGCGAGCATGTCGCCGGTATGTTCCCGATCATCCGGGACATCGCCCGGGCGGACCGGGAGTTCCTGGGCCGGGCGGTGTCGTTCCTGGCCTCCGAGCGTGGGGTGCGGCAGTTCCTCGACATCGGGACGGGGCTGCCGACGGCGGACAACACCCACGAGATCGCCCAGCGGATCGCGCCCGACTCACGGATCGTCTACGTCGACAACGACCCGATCGTGCTGGTGCACGCCCGCACCCTGCTGACGGGTACCCAGGACGGCGTCACCGCCTACATCGACGCCGATGTGCACGACCCGGACGCCATCCTCGAACGGGCCGGGCACACCCTGGACCTGACCCGGCCCGTCGCCGTCATGATGCTGGGCATCCTCAACTTCGTGCTGGACACGGAGAAAGCCCGGGAAATCGTGCGCCGCGTGATGGCCGCGGTCCCCTCCGGCAGCTTCCTCGTCCTCACCCACCCCACCTTCGACGACGAGCTGGGCGGCGCGGGCCAGATACCGGCCATGAAGTTCTGGAACGAGAACGCCACTCCCCCGATCACCGCCCGCAGCGGCACGGACATCGCCGCGTTCTTCGAGGGTCTCGAACTGCTCGAACCGGGCATGGTGTCGTGCGGGCAGTGGCATGCCGAGTCCGGCTCGGCCGTGCTGGTACCGCAGTTCGGCGCGGTGGCCGTGAAGCCCTGACCCGAGGAAGAGGCGTATGACCACCCTTGCCGATCCCGTGCCCGGCGGCCGCCCCGGCGACGTCGAGCGGGCCACCGCGCTGAGCGGCGAGCTCTCCGGGCGGGGCGTGCACGGCGTCGTGCTGGCCTACGTCGACACCGCGGGCATCTGCCGGGTGAAGACCGTCCCGACAGCCCGGCTCGCCTCCGCCGCGGCCTGGGGCGTCGGCATGTCCCCGGTGTTCGACACGTTCCTGGCGAACGACTCCATCGTCACCACCGACGTCCTCGGCTCCCCCGACGGCGACCTGCGCCTCTACCCCGACCTCGACCAGCTGGTGGTGCTGGCCGGGCAGCCCGGCTGGGCGTGGGCGCCGGTCGACCGGATCACACAGGACGGTGAGCGGCATCCCGGCTGCACGCGCACGTTCCTGCGCCGGACCGTCACCGAGGCGGCCGAGCGCCACGGCCTCGCCTTCCGGGCGGGCATCGAGATCGAGTGGACCGTGGCCAGGGGCGACGCGCCCGACGACACGTTCACGCCCGCGACGACCGGCCCCGCCTACGGCGCCACCCGGCAGGTCGAGCTCGGCGACTACACCGCCGACCTGCTGGCGGCCTGCGCGGCGCAGGGCATCGACGTGGAACAGGTCCATCCCGAGTACGCGGCCGGGCAGTTCGAGATCTCGGTGGGTGCCGTCGATCCAGTGGCGGCGGCCGACCGCAGCGTGCTGGTACGGCAGACCGTCCGCGCGGTGGCCCAGCGGCACGGGCTCCGGGTCTCCTTCGCACCGGCCGTCGTGGGCCTGGGCGTCGGCAACGGCGGCCACGTCCACCTCTCCGCGTGGCGTGACGGCGTCAGCCTGCACTCCGGGGGCGGGGGCCGGTACGGCATGACGGCCGAGGCGGAGTCGTTCACCGCCGGCCTTCTCTCCCATCTGCCCGCCCTCACGGCCGTGACCGCCCCGAGCCCCGCGAGCTATCTGCGGCTCAGGCCCTCCCAGTGGGCCGGCGTGTTCACCGCCTGGGGCCGCGAGACCCGGGAGACCGCCCTGCGCGTCATCACCGGCACGGCGGGCCTGCGCGACCAGGCGGCCAACCTGGAGATCAAACCGGTCGACCTGGCGGCCAACCCCTACCTCGCGATCGGCTCCCTGATCGCCGCCGGGCTGGACGGCCTGACGTCGTCCACCGCCCTGCCCGGGGAGATCACCGGGGACCCGGCAGGACTGGCCGAGGCGGAGGCGGCGGCCCGGGGCGTGCGACGGCTGCCGGTGTCGCTGCAGGAGGCCGTCGAGGAGTTCCGCCGGGACGCACCGCTGCGGGCGGCGCTGGGACCGGTCCTGGCCGACGCGGTGATCGCCGTACGGCGGGGCGAACTGGCGTCCGTGGCCGGGCTGGACGACGACCAGGTGGCGGCGGCGTACCGATGGAAGTACTGACGTGAGCGCGGTCCGCGAGACGCTCGACGCCCTGAAACTGGTGGACCACCACTGCCACGGCACCGTCACCGCCGACCTCGACCGCGCGGCCTTCGAGTCGCTGATCACGGAGGGCGACGTCTGGCCGGGCCTCTCGCCCTTCGACAGCCCGGTGGGCGTGGCCGTGCGCCGCCACTGTGCTCCCCTGCTGGGCCTGCCCCGGCACGCTCCCGCCGAGGAGTACCTCGCCCGGCGCTCCGAACTGGGGTGGCAAGAGGTGCGGCGGCGCTTCCTGCGCGCCTCGGGCACGGACGTCCTCTGCGTCGACACCGGCCTCACCCCCGACCGGCTCACCACCCCGCCCCAGCTCGCCGAGGCCGCGGGCGGGTCCGCGTACGAGGTCGTACGGCTGGAGGCGGTCGCCGAGTCGGTGCGGGCCGGCGGTGTGGAACCGGACGCGTACGCGGACGCCTTCCGCGCGGCCGCCCTCGACGCCGTGCGGCGGCCCGGCGTGGTGGCCGTGAAGTCGGTGGCGGCCTATCGCACCGGCTTCGACCTGGACCCGGCCCGCCCCTCGGACGCGGAGGTCACCGAAGCCGCCCGGCGCTGGTCCACTGACGGCGGGCGGCTGGCCGACCCGGTCCTCGTACGGCACCTGCTGTGGACCGCCGTCGACCTGGGTCTGCCGCTCCAGCTGCACACCGGGTTCGGCGACAACGACATCCGGCTGCACCGGGCCGACCCCAGCCACCTCACGGACTGGCTGCACCTGACCGCCGGGACGATCCCCGTCCTGCTGCTGCACTGCTGGCCCTACCAGCGGCAGGCCGCCTACCTTGCGGCGGTCTTCGAGCAGGTGTACCTCGACGTCGGCCTCACCCTGCACTACGTCGGCCCCGCCCGGGCCGGTGCGGTCCTCGCGGAGGCCCTGGAGATCACACCGTTCCGCAAACTGCTGTACAGCTCGGACGCGTACGGTGTGGCCGAGTTCTTCCACCTCGGGGCGCTCGCCTTCCGGCAAGGGCTCTCGGGGCTGCTCCAGGAGCGGGTGGACACCGACGAGCTGTCCCTGCCGGACGCGCTGCGCATCGCGCGGTGGGCCGGTCGGGACAACGCCCTGCGGGTCTACCGGCTGCCGGACGACATGCCGGGAGGGGATTAGGACGGCGTGGGGCCGGTCACAGTTCCCCTGGAGCGGCTATCCAGGAAGTCCGAACGGCTGAAAGTATGATCAAGCGATGTCTGACATGACCGATACCACGCCCGGCTGGCTGTCCTCCGACGAACTGGAGATGACACGTGCCCGCATGCCGATCCTGTACGTCGAGGCCGTCCCGGTCCGCGTCGACGACAGCGGCGAAGTCACCAGTGTCGGTGTGCTGCTGCGCATCGGGCCCGACGGAACGGTCAGCCGGACGCTGGTCTCCGGACGCGTGCTGCACCACGAGCGCGTCCGCGACGCCCTGCTGCGCCATCTGGAGAAGGACCTCGGCCCGGTCGCGCTCCCCCGCGTCCCGGCGTCGCTGCAGCCCTTCACGGTCGCGGAGTACTTCCCGACCCAGGGCATCACGGCGTACCACGACCCCCGCCAGCACGCGGTGTCGCTGGCCTACATCGTGCCGGTGACGGGCGACTGCCGTCCTCGGCAGGACGCGCTCGACCTGGTGTGGTTCAGCCCGCAGGAGGCCGTCTCCGAGGCGGTGCAGAGCGAGATGCCGGGCGGACACGGAGTGCTGCTGAAGCAGGCGCTGGCCCATGCGGGCTGTGTGATCTGACCGGGGCGGGCCCTCACGAAGGGGTGAGCAGCCAGGACCTGCTGGACTGGACGCACCCCGTCGTGGTGTTCAGTACCGCCGAGCCGGAGGGCAGCTGGGCATGTCGGATGTTGAGGGGGCAGCATGAGCTTTGAGGGATTTCCGGTCGGTGGCTGGCGCACGAGGACGGTGCCCGTGCACCGGGCGGCCGGGAGCCCGGCCGTTCTCGTGGTGCGCTCTCGCGGGCCGTTGACGAGCTTCGTGATCACACCGGTCATCGACACGCCGAGGGTGAAGAGGACAGGGGGCTACTTGCTGCGGACGTGGGGCACCGCGCCCCATGCGTTCGTGCTGCCGGGCGAGTACACGCATGTCGAGGTGGAGAGAGCCGGCCGAGAGTCGAACGGATTCGCTCGCTGGAGTCTTGACCGGATTGCCGTCGATGAACTGCGGCCCCTTCGGGGCCGGGTCATCGGGACCGGCTCGCAGGTCTTCATCTGGCGAGGCAGTGAGGGACGCTTCCGGTTCGACTTCACGGACAAGTACAGCCGGAACTCGTTCGGCTTCTTCTCCTTCGACGACGGAAGGGAAGACCGCTTGGAGAGTGACGGCGACACCCGGGGCACGGCCACGATTCCAGGACCCGGTTTCGTGAGGATCCAATCCCCGGGCACATGGACGGCCAACGTCGTCGACCAGCCTGGTTGAAGGCCGGTCCCCATCTGGGCCCCAAGAATGATCGAAGGCCGGTTTCGGATGCCTCCGAAACCGGCCCTGATCTGCGACTTCATAAGTCGGGACGACAGGATTTGAACCTGCGACCCCTTGACCCCCAGTCAAGTGCGCTACCAAGCTGCGCCACGTCCCGTTGCCCGTCTGACCTGGGGGTTCCCCCGGCCGAACGCGCAGGGAAACAATACCGCACTCGCGCCGGTGATCGCGCATCCGTTTCCGGGGGCCCGCCCTCCAGGGGACGTCACTCCTCCGTCGGGAGTCCCAGCCGGGGATGCGCCTCCAGAAGCCTGTTCGGGGCCGCCTGGCGCCAGGAGTCGGCGAGGATGTCCCGCAGTTCGTCCTCGCCCTCCAGCGCGTCCAGCCGGGCTCGCACCCAGGCGAACGAGGCCTCGTGGTCGGCGATCCAGAATTTCTTCGGCTCGGCGAGCACCAGTTCGTCCCGCTCCACCTTGGGGCAGCGCACGGCGATGGACGTCTCGTCCTCGGGGAGCATCACGAACATCTTCCCGGCGACCCGGAACGTGGGCATGCTCCAGGCGATCTTCTCCGTCGTGTCCGGGAGGGAGAGGGCGATTCGTCGTACGTCTTCGGCATCCGGCATGGCAGGCACGGTAGCCGCACCCACTGACAATCACCTGGTGAGAGCGTCTGCCGGTATGTGCTTGTAGTAGATCGTCGTCGGCCGAAGCACCCCGTCGGGGCTCGCCGCGTAGTCCGGGATCGCGCCGATCGCCGTCCAGCCCGCGGACCGGTACAGCCGCTCGGCGGGGCTGCCGGTCTCGGTGTCCAGGTGCAGGAGGGTGACCCCGGCCGCCGCGGCGGCGTCCTCCGCCGTCGCCAGGAGGCCGCGGCCGAGGCCGCGCCCGCGGGCGTCCGGGTCCACCATGAGCTTGACGATTTCGGCGCGGTGACGGCTGTTGGCCTTGCCGGGGAAGGCGAGGCTCACGGTGCCCAGCACCCGGTCCCCGTCGTACGCCGCCCACACGGCGAGCCGTCCCGCGGCCGCGTCGGGGGCCCGCTCCTCCCACCATGCGCGAGCCTCCGCCCGGTCGAGCGGGGCGAGGAAGCCGACCGAGGCACCGGCGTTGACGGTGCCGGCCAGCAAACCCGCCAACTCACCTGCTTGCACCTTCAGTCGAGTTTCGTCGAGACGCTTGACGATCACGGCCGCACCACCGCCAGCAGATACCGCACACCCCCTGGAGCGGCGCACCGGAACCTGGTCGGTCCCCACACGCGCATGCGCAGGCAGTCGCCGGTGCCGAGGTGGTGACCGGTGTCCTGCGAGGTCACGTCGAGGGCGCCTTCCAGGACCCAGATGTGCTGTTCGAGGCCGGCGACGGGCGGACGGTCGTAGGCGATGTCGGCGCCGGGCGAGAGCCGGGCCTCGACGAGTTCGCCGCGCAGGGCGGAGTGCGGAGGGGACACGGACCGTCGTACGAAGCCGGAGGCATGGTCCCGCCACAGATGCTGGTCGGCCGCCCGCACGACGGGCGACGGCTCGGCCTCGACCTCGCTGAGCAGCTGCGACATGGTGCGCCCGTAGACGGCGCACAGACGGTTCAGCAGCGAGGCCGTGGGGCTGATCTCCGCCCGCTCGGCCCGGGACAGGGTGGACCGGCTCACTCCGCTGCGGTCGGCCAACTCGCCCAGGGACCAGCCGTGTTCGGCGCGCAGCTCGGCCAGGCGCAGACCCAGCCGGGTGTCGACGGAGTCCGCGCCCTCGTCATCGCTTCTCATATCCGGGACACTATCCCGAATATGAGACATCAGGGTTTCGCGGTCCTCACACCGGCAGCGGCTGTGCCTGGGCCGCCGCGCCGAGCGCGTCCAGCACCGGGCGGATCAGGGGATGCTCCTCGGCTCCCCGGCGGACGGCGGCGAAGACCCGTCGCGTGGGGGCGGTGCCGTCGACGGGGCGGACGACCACGCCCGCGAGGTCCATGCCGCGCAGCGCCGAGCGCGGCACGAGGGCGACACCGGCGTCGGCGGAGGCGAGGGCGACGACCGCGCGGAAGTCGTCCGAGGAGTGCTCCATACGAGGCTGGAAGCCGGCGTTCTCACAGGCCAGGACCACCACGTCATGGCAGGGATTGCCGGGGTACGGGCCGATCCAGGGGTCCTTGGCCAGTCCGGCGAGCGGGACCTCCGGCACGCCGGACAGCGGGTGGGTGACCGGCACGACCGCGTCGAAGGGCTCGGCGTACAGCGGTACGTGGGCCAGTCGCGGGTCGTCGGCGGGCGGGGCACCGCGGTACTCGACGGCGACGGCGACATCGACCTGCCGGTCCAGCACCATCGGCAGGCTGGCGTCGCCCTCGGCGTCCTGGACGCGGATACGGATCCCGGGCGCGGACTCGGCGAGCCGGGCCACCGCGGGTGCCACGACCAGGGCGATGCCGGTCGCGAAGGAGGCGACCGTGACGGTGCCCGCGGCTCCCGAGCTGTACGCGGCCAGCTCGGCCTCGGCCCGCTCCAGCTGGGCGAGGACCGCGTTGGTGTGGTCGAGCAGGATCTCACCGGCGGGAGTGAGCCGTACGCCTTTGGCACCTCGCTCGACGAGCCGGTGGCCGGTCTCCTGCTCCAGTGCGGCGAGCTGCTGGGAGACGGCCGACGGGGTGAGGTACAGCGCGGCGGCAGCCGCCGTCACCGTACGGTGGTCCGCCACCGCACGGAGGATGTGGAGCCGCCGCGCTTCGATCATGCGATCGATTGTCTCAAACGCGCCGCTCAGGCCTGCTCGGCGTCAAGCTGAGCCCGTGCCGCCACGAACGCGTCGACCGCGCGGTTGACGTCGTCCGTCGAGTGCGCGGCCGACAGCTGGACCCTGATCCGGGCCTGCCCCTGCGGCACGACCGGGTAGGAGAAGCCGATCACGTACACACCGCGCTCCAGCAGCAGCTCCGCCATACGGCCGGCGACCGCCGCGTCACCGATCATCACCGGTGCGATGGCGTGGTCGCCGGGGAGGACGTCGAAGCCCTCCTCGGTCATCCGGCCGCGGAAGAGGGCCGTGTTCTCGGCCAGCCGGATACGCAGGTCGTCAGCGGACTCCAGCAGGTCGATGACCTTCAGGGAAGCCGCCGCGATCACCGGGGCGAGCGTGTTGGAGAAGAGATACGGCCGGGAGCGCTGGCGCAGCAGGGCGACGATCTCGGCGCGGGCCGCCACATAGCCGCCGGACGCGCCGCCGAGGGCCTTGCCGAGGGTGCCGGTGATGATGTCGACGCGGTCCATCACGCCGTGCAGCTCGGGCGTGCCCCGCCCGCCGGGGCCGACGAAGCCGACGGCGTGCGAGTCGTCGACCATGACCATCGCGTCGTAGCGGTCGGCCAGGTCGCAGATCTCGCGCAGCGGCGCCACATAGCCGTCCATGGAGAAGACGCCGTCGGTGACGATCAGCCTGCGCCGCGCGTCGGACGCCTCCTTCAGCCGGGCCTCCAGCTCGGCCAGATCACGGTTGGCGTAGCGCAGGCGGCGGGCCTTGGACAGCCGGATGCCGTCGATGATCGACGCGTGGTTGAGCGCGTCGGAGATGACCGCGTCCTCCGGGCCGAGCAGCGTCTCGAACACACCGCCGTTGGCGTCGAAGCAGGAGGAGTACAGGATCGTGTCCTCCTGGCCGAGGAACGCCGACAGCCGCGCCTCGAGTTCCTTGTGCACCTCCTGCGTGCCGCAGATGAAGCGGACGGAGGCCATGCCGTAGCCCCACCGGTCCAGGGCCTCGTGGGCGGCGGCGACGACCTCGGGGTGGTCGGCGAGGCCGAGGTAGTTGTTGGCGCAGAAGTTGAGGACCTCGCCGGGGCGGCCACCGGCGGTGACGTTCACGGTGGCGGACTGCGGGGTGCCGATCACGCGCTCGGGCTTGTGCAGGCCGGCGGCGCGGATCTCGTCGAGGGTGGCGCGCAGGTCGTCGCGCACGGAGTCGAACATGAGGGGCTCCTGAGGTGCTTGCGGGACAGGGGGGTTACGCGGTCCAGTCGAGGATGACCTTGCCGCCGCGGCCGCTCGCCGCGTCGGCGAACGCCGCCTCGAAGTCGCGGAAGGCGTACCGGCCGGTGATGACGGGCGCGAGGTCGAGGCCGCCTTCCAGCAGGACGGACATCGCGTACCAGGTCTCGAACATCTCGCGGCCGTAGATGCCCTTGACGGTGATCATCGAGGTGACGATCCGGGCCCAGTCGACGGGGAACTCCTCGGCGGGCAGGCCGAGCATCGCGATCCGGCCGCCGTGCGTCATGTTGGCGATCATGTCGCGCAGGGCCTCGGGGCGGCCGGACATCTCCAGGCCGATGTCGAAGCCCTCGCGCAGACCGAGCGCGCGCTGCCCCTCGGCGATGCCGGCGCCGGAGACATCGAGGGCGAGGCTCACCCCGACCTTGCGGGCCAGTTCCAGCCGCTCCGGGCTGACGTCGCTGATCACGACGTTGCGGGCACCGGCGTGCCGGGCCACGGCCGCGGCCATCAGACCGATGGGACCCGCGCCGGTGATCAGGACGTCCTCGCCGACGAGCGGGAACGACAGCGCGGTGTGCACGGCGTTGCCGAACGGGTCGAAGATCGCGGCCACGTCGAGGTCGACGGGCACCCGGTGCACCCAGACGTTGGCGGCGGGCAGCGCCACGTACTCGGCGAACGCCCCGTCCCGGCCCACCCCCAGCCCGACGGTGGCCCGGCACAGATGCCGGCGGCCCGCCAGGCAGTTGCGGCACTTGCCGCACACCAGATGGCCCTCGCCGCTCACCCGGTCGCCGATGCCGATGTCGGCGACGTCCCGCCCGGTCTCCACGACCTCGCCGACGAACTCGTGTCCGAGCACGAGCGGGGTGCTGATGGCCTGCCGCGCCCAGCCGTCCCAGGCTCTGATGTGCAGGTCGGTGCCGCAGATACCGGTGCGCAGCACCTTGATCAGTACGTCGCCGGGCCCGACGGCGGGCTCCGGGACGTCAGTGAGCCACAGTCCGGGCTCCGCCTTCTCTTTGACCAGCGCCTTCACCGCTAGGGCTCCTGTGGGTGAGTCCCGGCTCCGGGCATGCCGAAGAAGCCCCTGGGCCGGGAGAGGAGTGGGATCGCACTGCAATCTGCCGTACGGCGGCCGCACCGGTCCATCGAGGATTTCTTAAGCGCTGCCTCAGCTTTCCTTCACGCGCTCAGCAGGGCAGCGAGCCGTCCAGGCCCTCCAGCCGCAGGACGAGCTGCGCGGCGTGTTCCTTGATGGCCGTCAGGCCCGGCTTGCCCCAGGGGCGCGGCTCGACGTCGGCGACACTGACCGTGCCCAGCACCAGCCCCGTGCCGTCGAGGAGCGGTGCCCCCAGATAGGAGCGGATGCCGAACTCGTCGACCACCGGATTGCCCGCGAACCGCGGGTAGTCGCGGACGTCCTCCAGGACCAGGGCCTTGCGTCGCGCCACCACATGGGGGCAGAAGCCATGGTCGCGGGGCATGGCACGGCCCACCTGAGGGCTGGTGCCGTCGCCGCGCACCACCGGCGCCACGGGCGGGACGTACAGGCCCGCGTAGAACTGCCGCTGCTCGTCGGGGAAGTTGACCATGGCGTACGGCGCACCGGTGAGCTCGGCGAGGCGGTACGCGAAGGCGTCGAGCGCGGGTTCGGGGCGCTCCCCCAGACCCAGCCGGCGCAGTCGGCGGGTGCGGGCGGGGGCCTCCTTGTCCTCGGGGGTGAGCAGCAGACGACCGGCCGGGCGCGGCGGGTCGTAGCTCATGGGCGTACTCGCGAAGTGTGGGCATGCGTCATACAGGGGCTCCCTGGCAGGTGTGAGGGGGTCACATATGGGCGCCGTACCCCGTCGTGGGGGCCGGGGTGTGGGCGATCAGGTGGCGCACGAGGGTCAGCAGGGTCCGGACCCCGGAGCTGGAGATCCGGGCGTCGCAGCACATGACGGGGACGTCCGCAGTCAGGTCGAGGGCCGCGCGCACCTCCTCGGGGTCGTAGCGGTGGGAGCCGTCGAACTCGTTGACGGCGACGATGAAGCCGAGGCCGCGCTGTTCGAAGAAGTCGACCGCCGCGAAACACTCCTCCAGACGGCGGGTGTCGGCGAGGATGACCGCTCCGAGAGCGCCCTCGCACAACTCGTCCCACATGAACCAGAAGCGCTCCTGGCCGGGCGTGCCGAACAGGTACAGCACATGCTTCGGGTCGAGGGTGATGCGGCCGAAGTCCATGGCCACGGTCGTCTCGACCTTGTTCTCGATGCCGTCGAGGTTGTCGGTCGCGGCACTGACGGTGGTGAGCAGTTCCTCCGTGCTGAGCGGCGCGATCTCGCTGACCGCGCCGACGAAGGTCGTCTTGCCCACGCCGAACCCGCCCGCGACCAGGATCTTGAGCGCGGTGGGGAACGGATCGGCGCTGCCGCGTGGTCCGTCGGCGTAGTCAGAGCTGTCGTCGTAGTCCATCGAGCACTGCCTCCAGAAGAGCCCGGTCCGTCGGGTTGTGGTAGAACGCGGGGGGCTTGGTGGTCAGCGCCCCGCAGTCGACGAGGTCCGCCAGCAGCACCTTGGTGACGGCCACCGGCAGTTTCAGATGGGCGGCGACCTCGGCGACCGCGACGGGCGCGCGGCACAGGTCGAGCGCCTGCGTGTGCTCGAGCCCGAGATAGCCGAGGGGGGTCGCCCCGGTGGCCATCAGCTGCGACATGAGGTCGAGCGCGACGGTGGGACGGGTGCGGCCGTTGCTGACGGTGAACGGGCGCACCAGCCGCCCGGCCGCTTCGTCGAGCCAGGGCCCGTCACCGGCCGCCGTCACGGTCAAGGCCTCATCGCCGGGGGTTCGACGGACTGCTGCCGGGGAGCGGTGACCAGGTAGGGGCGGACGCTCTTGACGAGCATCGCCATCTCGTAGCCGAGCACGGCGGCGTCGGCCTCGCGCCCGGCGAGCACGGCCAGACAGGTGCCGGAGCCGGCGGTGGTGACGAACAGCAGGGTCGAGTCGAGTTCGACGACGACCTGGCGTACCTCACCGCCGTCGCCGAAGCGGACACCGGCGCTGCGGCCGAGGGAGTACAGGCCGGAGGCCAGGGCGGCCATGTGGTCGGCGCTGTCCGGGTCGAGGCCGTGCACGGACTTCACGAGCCCGTCGCAGGACAGGAGCACGGCGGCGTTCGTGTGCGGTACGCGCTGCACGAGGCCGCTCATCAGCCAGTCGAGATCGGATACCTGGGCGGTCGGCGCATCGCTCGCCATGGTGGATCGACTCCTTGGGGTACGAAGGTCTGCGGGAGCGCTGGGGGTGGGGGTGGATAGGGGTGTGGGGGTGGACAGGGGGGGTGGTCATCCGGCGGGTGCGCTCCCGTCCTGCCGGGTGGTGGTGCTGTGATCGGTGTGCACCGGCTCCCTGTGCCCCGACTCCATGTGCTGTTGTGCCTCGGCGAGGCTGATGCCGCGCTGGAAGGCCGCCATCAGACCGGGGTCGTGGCCGACGAGGTACTCGGGGTCCTGGCGCGGCGTGGGACCGTCGCGCAGTTGCGGTGCGATGTGCTCCTGGGCGCGGCGGCGGGGCAGTTGGGGTTTGCCCATGGTGCCGCGCACGGCGCCGTTGCGGGGGGTGGGCGGCTCGGTGACGTTCCCGGCGAGGACGCGCCGGTGGTCCGGGCTGATCCCGGGCCGTGCCTCGGCCGGGGTGGGACGCTCCCGGCGGGTCCCGCGCACGGGCAGGGGCGCGGGGTGGCCGTTCTTCGGGGTCCCGCCCGAGTCCGGTTCGGATTCCGGCTGGTGCGCTCGGGGCACGGCACCCGACACGGTCGAGAATCCGTACACCGTCGAGGACCCTGCCGCGGACGCGGAACCGGAATCGGGCGTGCCGCCAGGGCCGGCCCCGCCGGGCACCGCTTCCTCGGCCGAGGAGGGCCTCTTGGACTCCGCCCGGGCTCCGGCCTCGGGCACCGTCCCGGCACCGGCACTGGGCCGGCCGCCCTCCGACGCACCTGCCTCCGCCCCCAGCAGCGCCTGCGGCACGACGAGCACCGCCTGCACTCCGCCGTAGATGTTGCTCTGGAGGCGGACGTTGATGCCGTGCCGCCGGGCGAGCTGGGAGACCACGAACAGGCCGATGCGTCCGTCCGCGAGGAGCCGGGCGACGTTCACCTGGTCCGGGTCGGCGAGGAGGGCGTTCATCCGCGTCTGCTCGTCGACGGGCATGCCGAGTCCGCGGTCCTCGACCTCCACGGCGAGCCCGGAGGTGACGAGGCCCGCGCGCAACAGCACCTGGGTCTGCGGGGCGGAGAACACCGTGGCGTTCTCGACGAGTTCGGCCAGCAGGTGGATGACGTCGGCGACGGCGTGGCCGCGCAGGGTGCCTGCGATCGGGGGCACGAGTTTGACCCGCGAGTACTGCTCCACCTCGGCGATGGCCGAGCGCAGCACCTCGGTCATGGAGACGGGGTTGCTCCACTGGCGGCGGGAGACCGCCCCGCCGAGCACGGCGAGGTTCTCGGCGTGCCGGCGGATGCGGGTGGCGAGGTGGTCGACGTGGAAGAGCCCCTTGAGCAGCTCGGGGTCCTCCATCTCGTTCTCCAGCTCGTCGAGGATGGAGATCTCTCGGTGCACCAGTGACTGCAGGCGCCGGGCGAGGTTGACGAACACCTCGAGCTTCTGTTCGCTGCCGGCCTGGCTGGAGAGCTGCGCGGCCTCTACGACGGCGGTGCGGGCGGCGTCGTGCGCGCGGGTCAGGTCGGCGGCCAGTAGGTCGAAGTCGTCGGCGTCCTCGGCGGGATCGCCGGGCTGGTCGTCGGGGCCGGGCCGCGGCGGGCCGTCGCCGCGGCGCAGCGTCTCGACCAGGCCGCTCAGGTCGGCCTCGCGCCGCTCGGTGGTGCGGCGCAGCGCGCCGATGCGGTCCTGCACGGACCGGGCGGCGCGGTTGGCGGCCACGGCGGCGACGACGATGCCGACGAGGGTCACCGAGACCGCCCCGGCGAGCACGGCCCACAGGGTGAGGCCCGGCCGCGCTCCGGTGGACCGGACGGTGAAGAGGACGGCGGCACAGCCGCTGAGGGCGACGGCGACGGGCGGCAGCACGGCGAGACGCAGCAGTTGGGGCCGTATGTGGGTCTCGGGCAGCGCGGGTGCGGTGCGGGCGGCCGGCCGCCCGTGCCGCCCGCCCTCACGGCGGTCTGCGCGTGCGGCCGGGGCGCGGAGGTGAGACATCGGTGTCCTCGTACTGGTCCGTCGGTGCTGGCTGCCAGGGGGGCTCGCGGGCGTGCGATCGGGCTCGCGTGGACGGCGGGGATCCCCGCCGCGTCTACTCCCTCGTCCGCCTTGCGCCTGCACGTGCCGGTCCCCGCTCCCTGGTCCGCCTGCTTCCCGACGGCCACTGACAGTAGTCGCCAGCGCATCATGTGCGGTGGGCAGTTGACAAACTCATACGGTGAGCGTCCTGCTCTGGTATGAGGTCTCGCACGACTGGCCGATATCCCCGGCACGCAACCGGATGTGAATAGACATCGTCTGATCCGACCTGGTCAGAAGCGGTCGCACAGAAACGGCGAGGGCCGGGAGCTGGAGGCTCCCGGCCCTCGCCGTCTACGTCCCGTCCGGTCCCCGTCAGCCCGCCGGGAGCGTCTCGGGGTCCTCGGTACCCTTGGCCGCCCCTCCCCGATCGTCACCCTCCGTATCAGCCTGGGCCATCACTCCCGCGCCCGCCGCGGTTTTGATCGTGGCGTCCGCAGGGCCCTCCCTGTCCGGAAACCCACCCGCCGGGGCGAGCGCCACCGCGCGCCACCACGGCTCGGACGGGACGGTTTCCGCCGTGGGCTCGAAAGGCTCGCCGGGTCGGGGCAGGGCGACCCGGGCGCCCACCGCGCGGGCGGCCGCGACCGTCCCCTCGCCGGGGTCCGCCCACGGATGGGTCGCGAGGTTGAAGGTGGCCCAGTGGATCGGCAGCATCGGGCCGTGCTCCGGTCCGCCCTGGAGGTCGAGGTGGGCGCGCATGCCCTCCTCGGGCGTCATGTGGATGTCGGGCCAGAAGTCGGAGTACGCGCCGATCTGGATCATCGTGGCGTCGAACGGTCCGTGCTCGGCGCCGATCTCCTTGAAGCCGTCGAAGTAGCCGGTGTCGCCGCTGTGGTAGATCCGGTGCTCCTCCCCCGCGACGACCCAGGAGGCCCACAGGGTGTGCTGGGTGTTGCGCAGGCCCCGGCCGCAGAAGTGCCGGGCCGGGGTGGCGGTCAGGGCCAGGCCGCCGATCTTCGTGGTCTCGTGCCAGTCCAGTTCGCGCAGCCGGCCGGCGGACACCCCCCAGTGCTCCAGGTGCGCGCCCACGCCGAGCGGCACGGCGAACAGCGTGTCCGTACCGGCCAGGGCCTTGATGGTGGGCATGTCCAGATGGTCGTAGTGGTCGTGCGAGATGACCACCACGTCGACCGGGCCGAGCGCGGCCAGCGGCAGGGGCGCGGGATGCAGCCGCCTGGGTCCGGCGAAGGGGAACGGGGAGCAGCGCTCGCCCCACACCGGGTCGAACAGGACCCGTCGGCCGTCGATCTCCGCGAGGACGCTGGAATGCCCCATCCACGTCAGCCGCAGCCCCGTGGCCGGAGGCCGGGCGATGTCGGCGAGGGTGGTGGAGTGCAGCGGCACCGTGCCCTTCGGGCTGCGGCGGGGCCGGGTCTCCTTGTCGAAGAAGACCTTCGCGAAGTCCAGGGTGGAGCCCGAGGGCCGGGTCCGCGCGGGGCCGCCGGGGTTCTGGAAGACCCCGTCCTTGAAGTGGGGCGATCTGCGGATGCGCGCCATGCGCTCACCGCGCGGATCCGCGCCGAACGCCCCGGGCCGCAGCGCACGGAGCCCGGTGCTCAGGGGACGGAAACCGGCCACGGTACCTCCAGGTGGAGTCGGTCAGGCTTTCCATTATGGTCGGCCCCTCCGACAACACCGGGGCACCGGGGTCCCTCCGAGGGCGATACTGACCGGTGATTCAGTAACACCCTCGGCAACCCCGGCGAAGGAGCCCGCATGGCCAGCCCTCTGCTGTCCCTCACCTGGACCGACCACCTCACCGGTCACCAGGGCTTTCTGGTCGTCGACCGGCTGGTGCGCGGTGTCGCCAGCGGCGGTCTGCGGATGCGCGCGGGGTGCACCCTGGAGGAGGTCACCGGCCTGGCTCGCGGGATGACCATGAAGGAGGCCCTGCACTACGACCCCGAGAGCCGCTACGTCCCGCTCGGCGGCGCGAAGGGCGGCATCGACTGCGACCCCCGGGACCCGCAGGCCTACCCCCTGCTCGTGCGCTATCTGCGCGCGATGCGGCCGTACATCGAGAGCTGCTGGACGACGGGCGAGGACCTCGGGCTCACCCAGGACCTGGTGGACCGGGCCGCCGCCGAGGCGGGGCTGGTCTCCTCCATACAGGCCGTGTATCCCCTGCTGGACGACCAGGCCGAGGCCAGGCGGCGACTCGCGGACGCGTTCGCGGTCGAGGTGGACGGCATGGGGCTCGACGAACTGGTCGGCGGCCGCGGTGTGGCAGAGGCGGCCCTCACAGCCCTGGACCGCGCCGGTGTGCCCTACCCGGGGACGCGGGTCGCCCTCCAGGGACTGGGCACCATGGGCGGGGCCACCGCACGCTTCCTCTCCCGCGCGGGACTCACGGTCGTGGCCGTCGCCGACGTCAAGGGCACGATCGCCAACCCGGCGGGCCTGGACGTCGAGGCGCTGCTCGCCGCGCGGGACGCCCACGGCGCCGTGGACCGATCCGCGCTGCGGCCAGGCGACCGCGAGCTGCCCGGCGACGCGTGGCTGTCGGCCGACACGGACGTCCTGGTGCCCGCGGCCGTCTCGTACGCGATCGACTCCGGGAACCAGGAGCGGATCACCGCCCGCTGGGTCGTCGAGGCGGCCAACATGCCCGTACGACCGGAGGCGGAGCTGCTGCTGGCCGCGCGCGGGGTGACCGTGCTGCCGGACGTGGTGGTCAACTCCGGGACGAACGCCTGGTGGTGGTGGACGCTCTTCGGGGACATCGGCGCCGACGCGGAGGAGGCGTTCGCCCACGTCCGCGGCTCGATGCGGGCCCTCGTCGACCGGATGCTGGCCCGGGCGGAGACCGACGGGACGACACCGCGCACGGCCGCCCACGCGATCGCGGCGGACCGGATGCCGCTGATCGCGGAGCGCTTCGGCTGGTACCGCTGAGGTACGTCGAACCGGCCGCCGGACCGGCCGAATCCACACGTCAAGAGGGTGCGCGCGCGTGTGTAGGGTGACGGCGTGACGAGAGTCCGGTTGAGCGTGGCGGAACGGCGCGGTGATCTGCTGCGGGCCGCCGTCGAGCAGATCGAGGCGCGGGGCGTGACCGCGGTCAGGATCGCCGACATCGCCTCGGCGCTCGGGGTGAGCAACGCGCTGGTCCTCTATCACTTCTCGACGAAGGAACAGCTGGTGGCCGCCGCGTTCCGGCATGCGGCGGAGGGCGACCTGGCGCATCTGCGCAAGCTGCTGGGCCGCCGTACGTCCGCGCTGCGCCGGCTGCGGTCGGCCGTACGGTGGTACGCCCCGACGGGCCAGGCCAAGGGCTGGCGGCTCTGGATCGAGGGCTGGGCGGCGGCGCTGCGCGAGCCCGCGCTGCGGGAGGTCGCCCAGGACCTCGACTGGCAGTGGAAGGCGGCCATCGCCGAGGTCATCGCGGAGGGCGTGGCGGCCGGTGAGTTCCACTGCCCCGACCCACCCGGCACGGCCCTGCGCCTCACCGCCCTGCTGGACGGACTCGCCGTCCAGCTGACGTCCTACGAGGGCGCGGTGCCGCGGGCGCGGGCGCAGGAGTGGGTGGAGGAGGCGCTGTCTCGCGAACTGGGCCTGGAGTCGGTCACCCTGCTGTGAACCACTCGGCGTGGATGCTGAGCGGGGGCGGTATGCCGCAGCGAGGGCGGCCCGCACCCGCGTACGCACGGAAGGGGACGTGTCGGGGGTGTCCGCCCGCAGCGGTTGTCGCGTCAACGAACAGCCAGTCGGCGTGAGACCCCATCGCGACGTTCCGAGGACGGACACCCCCCGTCGCGGCCCCGCCCCCCGGCGCAAGGCGCTACGCCACCGACCCGATCCGCATCCTGATGTCCTCCGGCGACAGCGCCCCCTTGGCCGTCACATGGTCCCCCGACGACTCCCCGCGCAGCCGGCGCCCGATCCACGGCACCAGGAACTCGCGCGCCCAGTGGACATCGTCCCGCCGGACGTCGAGGGTGCCGCGGGGCGGCAGCGGAGGCCACTCCTGCTCGGGGTCGGCCGGAACGTCGAGTCCGAGCGCCTGTCCCGCACGGAGCGCCACGCGAGTATGCCCCTCGGGCGACAGGTGCAGCCGGTCGGCGTCCCAGGCCCGGCGGTCCTGGACACTGCGCAGGGACCACAGGTCGAGGACCGGGCAGCCGTACCGGTCGGCGATGGCCCGGACATGCCCGTTGTACGTGGCGATCTTGCCGCGCAGATGCTTGAGCACGGGCACGCCACGGGTGTCGAACCCGGTCGTCACCATCACCGTGCCGGCCACCGCGGCCAGCTGGGCGAGGGCCCTCTCGAACCGCTCGGCCACCTCGTCCGGGTCGGTGCCGGGCCGGATGATGTCGTTGCCCCCGGCGCAGAAGGAGACGAGGTCCGGGGCCATGTCGACGGCCCGCGGAAGCTGGTTCGCCACGATCTGGTCGAGGAGTTTTCCGCGTACGGCCAGATTGGTGTACCGGAAGTCGCCTTCGGGCCTGCGGTCGGCGAGCAGCACCGCGAACCGGTCGGCCCAGCCGACGAACGCCCCGTCGGGGCCGGGATCGCCGACGCCCTCGGTGAAGCTGTCCCCCAGCGCCACGTACGACCCGATCACTGCTCTGCCGTCACTCTTCGAATCGTCTGCCACAGCCGTTCATGATTCACCCTCGAATGTGACCTACGCGACCGTAGGAAAGGGTTGACGGGCGGTGAGATAAGCCACTCCTAAAGTGTTCGCCAACCCCGGAATAGACCACCCCTCACGGACGTTCCGGGGTCAGTCGCCAGACCCGGAAGCCCGTGATCCGGAAGTGGCTCCAGACGGTCCGGAAGGCGAAGTGCCCGCTCGTGTACGGCTGCGGATCGGTGTAGTCGAAGACGAGCCGCCCGTTGTTCCACCACCGCACCGTCGACCCGTCGGAGACGATCCGGACCCGGTTCGGCTCACCCGGGACCAGGAGCGGCTCGGTGTAGTCGTGGATCAGGGGACGCACACCGGCCTGACCCACGTAACGCCGCAGCCTGGTCGTGGTGTTGTAGTTGGCGCCGTACCCGGCGTAGTACGTCGTCAGATGGTCGTACTCCTCCAGCGCCCCGCCACGCGGCGTCGCGAAGAGGTCCTCCGGGGAGCGGACGTCGGTCGCGTTCCAGAAGTTGTTGAGGTCCGAGACCCGGTCGTTGACCCCACCCTCGGAGACGGGCGTGGCGGTGTACTCCAGGACGTACGGCGCTTCGAGACGCCGTCTGAACCAGACGGTCGCTCCGCCGGGCACGTCGATCTCCAGCACGCCGCGCGAGGCGGTGACAGCGCCGCCGTCCTGAAGTTCGGCCGTCCACCGGGCGAGGCCGTGACAGAAGTCGTCGTGAGCGATGAGGCGGCGGTGAAAGGGCGCGGCGTTCGCGGCCGCCGCCGGGGCGAGGGCGGCCAGGGCGGCTCCGGCGGCCAGGGCTCCGAACGTTCTGCGGGTGGTCGGCACGGGACACGACTCCTTCGGAAAGCGCTTGCACTCACGACGGGATCACTGTGTCCCAACTGCCGCCCCCTGTCGATCCCTTGAGCCGACCCGCGGATGCGCGCACACCGAAGGCCGGACCCGGGGATCGGGGTCCGGCCTTCGGCCGCGTGTCAGGCAGGTGGTCGTGCGGTCGGTCAGCCCACGGAGACGCCGTGCGAGCGCAGGTAGGCGACCGGGTCCACGTCCGAGCCGTAGTCGGGCGAGGTGCGGATCTCGAAGTGCAGGTGCGGTCCGGTCACGTTGCCGGTCGCACCGGACAGCCCGATCTGCTGTCCGGCCGTCACGGTCTGGCCGGCCGAGACGGAGAGCTGGGACAGGTGGGCGTACTGCGCGTACTTGCCGTCCTCGAGCTGGATGACGACCTGGTTGCCGTACGCGCCGCCCCAGCCGGCGGAGACGACCGTGCCCGCGCCGACGGCCTTGAGAGAGGTGCCGGTCGGGACGACGAAGTCGACACCGGTGTGGTAGCCGCTGGACCACATGCTTCCGGACATGTGGTACGGCGTACCGACGGAGGCGCCGGCGACCGGGAGGCTGAAGCCGGAGGCCTCGGCGGCGGGCTTGGCGGCGGCGGGCTTCGCGGCGGCGCCGGCCTTCGAGGACGCCTCGGATGCGGACGACTTCTCGGCCGATGCCTTCGGCTTCTCGGCCGCCTTGGGCGCGGACGACTGCGTCTTGGGCGCGCTCTCCGCCTTCTTGCCGACCGAGAGCTTCAGGCCCGGGTGGATCAGCGACGGGTCGGCACCGACCACGTCACGGTTGTCGGCGTAGAGCTTCTTCCAGCCGCCGCTGACGTTCTGGTCGTCGGCGATCTTCGCGAGATAGTCGCCGGCCTTCACGGTGTACGTGTGGGCGCCCGTGGCCTTTTCGGCGGCCTTCTCCCCGGCGGCCGGAGCGGCCTGGACGGCCTTTTCCGGGGTCGACTGCGGGGTCGCGGCATGGGCGCCTGCGGCCCCCATGAGCGGAAGGGCGAGGGCGGCCCCGCCGGTTCCGGCGACGGCTATGGAACGGGTGAAACGCTGGGACTTCGGGCGGCGGTGCTTACCCTTCGCGGGCATGGCGGATTCCTCTCCGGCGCCTGCGAGGTGAGCTGTCGGGTGCGGGCTGGAGATGCCCGGCCGCGCCGAAGTGCGGCTGTACCCCAAGCCGTTCCGGGAACCGGAACAGGCGTCTTACCTGTGGGTCCCCCGCTCCTGCCATACACGGGTCAGTGTGTGCGGGCTCCGGGCGGCGGCAGGATTAGGCGTCCGTCCGGATTGGTGTGGAACGTAAGCGACCGAGACGCAATGGGACAAGCTTGCGGTTGCCTGTGAGAGCGTTTTTCTTGACCCGTCGGCACATTTCCCGTCACCGAGCGTGGATTCGCGATCTCTGTTTTTCCTCAATGCCCCTGAATAGCGCGAGAATTACGTGAACATGACGACAATACATCGTCACGAATATGACGATGGTCACGCACCCCGACCCCATCTCCTTTACGATCGGGGCACGTTATACCGAAACACCTGAAATGCTTTAAGTTCCCTAATCGCCAGATTCGGACAGAACGGCTACTTACGCAGGCGGATGACTGCGGCATCCAAATCCCCGCGCAGGCCGACCCGCAGTCCGTGATGAGCGAGTACGGCCCCTCGGTGAACTTCGCCCGTTTCGAGGCATTCGTACGCCGCTGCCAGGTCGAGCCCCCGCAGCCGGAGCGCCGGAACGGGCTCGCCGTAGCGCTGCGCCTGGAGCCAGGCGAGGACGACGGTCTCGTCGCCGAGGACGTACTGCACCGCGCTCAGGCCGCCCTCCGGGGGCCGCAGGCGGTACAGGTCCCCGCGCTGCACCACGGGCCGGATCTCCTTGTAGAGCCGGACCCACTCCCGCGCCTCGGCGAGCTCCTCCGGCGTCCACCGCGTGAGGTCGCCGCCCACCCCGAGCACCCCGGCCATCGCGCTGACAAACCGGAACCGCAGGGAGCTGGCCCGCTGGCTGAGCATGGCGTTCGGACTGTCGGTGACCCAGGCGGCCATGACCCGGGCCGGATGGATCTGGCTGAAGCCGTGCTGGATGGCGAGCCGGTCGAGCGGGTCGGTGTTGTCGGAGGTCCACACCTGGTCCGTGCGGCCCAGCACCCCGAGGTCGATCCGGCCGCCACCGCCCGAGCAGGACTCGAAGGCCACCCCGGGGTGGGCCGCCCGAAGCCGGTCCAGCAGGGCGTACAGGGCGTGGACGTGGTCGACCCAGAGCCGCTGCGGGTACGAGTCGTCCGGCCACCCGGCGTCGCTGAAGCAGCGATTGAAGTCCCACTTGACGTAATCGATCGGCGCACTGGAGAGCAGCCCGTCGAGCTGCTCCCACAGATACTCCTGGACGTCCTCGCGAGCCAGGTTCAGTACGAGCTGATTACGGAACTCCGTCCGCTTTCGTCCCGATTGGTACTGCACCCAGTCGGGATGCGCGCGGTACAGGTCGCTGTCCGCGTTGACCATCTCCGGCTCGACCCAGATCCCGAACCGCATACCGAGGCCGTGCACATGGTCGGCGAGCGGCTTCAGCCCGCCCGGGAAGCGGTCGGGATTGGGCGTCCAGTCACCGAGCCCGGCCCGGTCGCTGGTCCGGGACCCGAACCAGCCGTCGTCGACCACGAACAGCTCGACACCCATGGCGGCGGCCCGCTCGGCGAGCGCCCGCTGCTGCTCCTGCGAGATGTCGAACTCGGTGGCCTCCCAGGAGTTGAACAGCACCGGCCGGTCCCGGTCCGCGTCCGGGACGACATGGGTGCGCTGCCAGGCGTGCCAGGCACGGCTCGCCCCGCCGAAGCCGCCGTCGCTCCAGAGCCCGGCGAAGACGGGGGTGGTGTACGACTCGCCCGTGCCCAGCATCAGCAGGCCCGAGTCGTCGTACCCGGCCCCGCCGGTGATCTGCACGCGCGCGTCGGGGAGTTGGGCGACCGCCATCCGCCAGGAACCGGACCACCCGAGGGCGCAGCCGTAGACCTCCCCGCGCTCCTCGGTGGCGTCGGTGTCGAGGGCGACCCAGGGCAGATGCTGGTGGGACGTGTGGCCGCGGCGGCTGCCGATGACCTTCTCGCCGTAGGTGAGGGCGGAGCGCGTCAGCCGGGACTCGGCGCCCCAGCGGCCGTGCAGCTGGGACAGCCGCCAGGTGTCGCGGTCGGGCAGGGTCCAGGTGGCGGAGTCTGCGCGCAGCACCTCGACGTCCGGCCCCTGGTTCTCCAGGGTGACCCAGCGCTCGACGACATCGGCCGAGTAACGCATCCGGTAGTGCAGCGTGACGGCCAGGTCGCCGTCACGGAAGCGGAGCCGCAGCTCGCCGCCGTCGCCGCCGTCGGCGTCCCCGGCGTCGTGGCCCTCGTACGACCACTCGGTGCCGCGGCGCTCGGCGGTGCGCACGGACAGGGCGGGCCGGGCGAAGCGGGGGCCGCCCTCGACCGGATACTCCTCGCGCCCGTCGAGCGGGGACTCGAAGGCCCAGTAGTCCGGCAGCGGACGGACGGCCAGGGCCTCGGCGTCGGCGAGGCCGATCCGGGCACCCCAGTGCAGGTGCAGCAGCTCGTCCCGGTCGGTGACATGGACGGCGTAACTGCTGGCCGGTCCCGAGAGCACCCATGTACGACCGTCTTCGGAGATCTCCAGCATCAAGCCCTCACAGATTCGAACAAGCCCGACCAGGTGCGACCAGGCACGAACATCATCAAGGGCTTCGGGGGCTCCCGGCAACGCCTGTGGACAACTCATTGCCCCTGGCAGGCATGTCGTATCGTCGAGTGGTGCCCGTCGACGAGCCGCGCCGACGGCGCCGTGTGGGAGGAGCCCCCGTGACGCAGCAGGTCCCGTCGACCGAACCCGAACTGGCCGCAGTGCGCAACTTCCGTGATGTGGGCGGGCTGCCGACCGTGGACGGACGGCGAGTGCGGCAGGGGGTGCTCTTCCGCAGCGGCCACCTCGCGCACGCGACCGGTGAGGACGCCGCCTTCCTGACCGGTCTGGGCCTGCACACGATCTTCGACTTCCGCAACGAGGCCGACCAGAAGCTCGAAGGACCGGACGTCGAGCTGGCGGGCGTGCGCAATGTGAACCTGCCGCTGAGCGACCCCGCCGACGGCGCCGAGTTCTGGAAGCTGGTCCGCGACGGCGACCTGGAGCAGCTGCGCGCGATCCTCTCGGACGGCAAGGGCGCGGGCCGGATGATCGCCTCCTACCGCATGATCATCAAGCATCGGACCGCCGAGCACTCGAAGGTGCTGCACGCGCTGGCCGAGGACAGCGTCCCCGCGCTGATGCACTGCGCGGCGGGCAAGGACCGCGCGGGCCTCTCGATCGCGGTGACGCTGCTCGCGGTGGGCGTCGAGCGCGAGGCGATCGTCGAGGACTACCTGAAGTCGAACGCCAAGCACCGCCGCTACAAGGTGCGGCGCAGCGGCGCCGCCGACTCGGCCTACTCCCCCGAGGTCATGGAGCTGCTCAGCCCTCTGTTCGACGCCCGCGTCGAGTACCTGTCGGCGGCCTTCGACACCATAGAGGAGACCTGGGGCGGCGTCGACGCCTACCTGGAGAAGGGGCTCGACCTCACTCCGGAGACCCGCGAGCGTCTGCGCGACCGGCTCCTCGACTGAGGAACGGGCCCGAACGGGACTAGCGGGCCCCCGCCTCGAAGAGGAAATAGACGAACGCGGCGAAGACATGCCCCATCACGAGGTAGACGAACAGCCGCACCCACAGGGCGCGCGGGAACTTGTCCTCGATGTCGCTCAAGGCGTCTCTCCAGGGGTGGGGCCCAGGCACAGGGTGGCCGTGGGACTCTGCAACAGGGTGTGGACGAAAAGCAGCTCGACGCCGTCCTGGTCCTCGGCGGCGATCCGGTGCGGGGTGAGCGAGTCGAAGTGGGCGCTGTCGCCGGGCGCCAGCCGGTGCGTGGTGTCCCCGAGGCGCAGCCGCAGCCGGCCCCGCAGCACATGGAGCCACTCCTCGCCCGGGTGGACGCGCACGATGTCGCCCTGGGAGCCGTGGGGCACATGGACGCGCAGGGCCTGCATCCCGCGTCCGGACGCGCCGGCCTGCCAGTACGTCCAGCCGCCCGCCATGGTCGGTTCCATGTCGGCCGCGCGGACGACGGCGTCCCGGTCGGCGACCGTCTCACCGAGCAGTTCGGAGACGGTCGTACCGTAGACACGGGCGAGCGCGAGCAGCATCGGCAGCGAGGGCTGGCGCTGTCCGGTCTCCAGACGGGAGAGGTGGGCGGGCGACAGCCCTGCGGCACGGGCCGCGGCCTCCAGCGTCAGGGAGGCCTGGCGTCGCAGCGCGCGCAGCTGCGGGGCTACGGCGGGCAGCGCACCGGGCTGTTCGGGGGTGCTCATGCCTCCATTCAGCCGGAGGATTGCCCATGCGGCAAATTTCTTGCCTCAGAGGCAAAGACCCGGGATCCGGTGTCTACCGGTTGGCCACCGCCTGCTTGACCAGAGTCTTCCCGAAGTCCCACACCAGACCGCCCTCGTGCGCGTCGTCCATCACGGCGGTGAAGGCGTCGACGAAGCGGTCCACCTCCCGCTCACCGATGATCAGCGGCGGGATCAGTTTGATCACCTCCATGTGGTCGCCGGAGACCTGGGTGAGGATCCGGTGCCGCTGGAGCAGCGGTACGACCACCATCTGCGCGAACAGCCCCTTGCGCGCGGCCTGGAGCATGGCCCAGCGGCTGCGCAGCTTCAGCGACTTCGGCCGGCCGAACTCGATGCCGATCATCAGTCCCCGGCCTCGGACGTCGGAGAGCATCTCGTACCGGTCCGTCAGTGCCGCCAGCCGGGATCTGAGCAGTTCCCCGGTGGCGCGGACGTTGGCCACGACCTGCTCGTTCTCCATCACCGACAGCACCGCGAGGCCCGCCGCCATCGCCTGCGCGTTGGAGCCGAAGCTCGCCGAGTGGACCAGCACCCGGTCCATGGACGAGTAGACCTTCTTGAAGATCCAGTCCTTGCCGAGCGTGGCGCCGACCGGCACATAGCCGCCGGAGAGCGCCTTGGCCACGCACACCAGGTCGGGTTCCACGCCGTCCTCGTGCTGGTAGCCGTAGAAGTCGCCGGTGCGGCCGAGGCCGGTCTGCACCTCGTCGGCGATGAGCAGCGCCTTGTGCCGGTGCAGCAGCTCCTGGGCGGCGGGCAGATAGCCGGGCGGGGCCGCCAGCACGCCCTTGCCCTGGATCGGCTCGACGATCAGGGCGGCGACGTCGCCCTTCTTCAGCTCCCGTGCCAGCGCGTCGAGGTCGCCGAGCGGTACGGCCGTGTCGGGCAGCAGCGGGGCGAAGCCGTCGCGGAAGCCTGACTCGCCGTTCACGGAGAGAGAGCCGGTCGTCAGGCCGTGGAAGGCGTGCGCGCAGTACAGGATCCTGGGCCTGCCGGTGACGAACCGGGCGAACTTCAGCGCTCCCTCGACCGCCTCCGTGCCGCTGTTGCCGAAGAACACCCGGTCCAGATGCGGGCTGTGCGCGAGCAGCTTCTCCGCCAGCAGGCCCGGCAGCGGCTGGCAGTCGAACCGGGTGAGGTCGGCGAGCCGGGCGTCCAGGACGTCGTGCAGTGCCTTGCGTACGACGGGGTGGTGGCGGCCGATCCCCATCACCCCGAACCCGGCGAGCATGTCGAGGTAGTCGTTGCCGTCCGCGTCGTAGAAGTAGGCGCCCTCGGCGCGCTCGTAGACCTTGTCGAAGCCGATGGTGTGCAGCATGCGCGGGAGCTGGTGGTTGAGGTACCGGGTGTGCAGCTCGTAGCGCTCGGCTCCGCGCTCGGCCAGCAGCTTGCCGAGGTCGAACTCCCCGGCCTGCGACGACTCCGACGCGGACTCGGCGGTTGTCATTCCAATGGCTCCTTGGACAGCTCTTGCGTGACGGCCATGCTTCCGCTGATCCGTCCGGCGATCTCGACGGGTGTCAGGCCGATGTCGGCGAGCACCTCGCCGCGCTTGGCGTGCGCGAGGAACTGCTCCGGAATGCCGAAGCGCCGTACCGGTACGTCGACGTCGGCGTCACCGAGGGCCAGCGCCACGGCCGAGCCGACCCCGGCCGCCCGGCTGTTGTCCTCGACGACGGCGACCAGGCGGTGTGCGGCGGCGAGGCCCGGGAGCGCCGGGTCGACGGGTTTGACCCAGCGGGGGTCGACGACGGTGCAGCCGATCCCGCGGGCTTCGAGCAGTTCGGCGGCCTGGAGGCAGACGGGCGCCATCACGCCCACGGCCACCAGGAGGACCTGTGGCTCCGGAGCACGGTGCAGCACGTCCAGTCCGCCCACCCGGTCCAGCGCCGGGACCGACGGGCCGACGGACTCCTTCGGGAAGCGCAGCAGGGTCGGGGCGTCGTCGACGGCGACCGCCTCGCGCAGCTGGGTGCGCAACTGGTCGGCGTCGCGCGGCGCGGCGATCCGCAGGCCGGGGACGACCTGGAGGACGGACATGTCCCACATGCCGTTGTGGGAGGCCCCGTCGACGCCGGTGACCCCGGCCCGGTCCAGGACGAAGGTCACCCCGCAGCGGTGCAGGGCCACGTCCATCAGCAGCTGGTCGAAGGCGCGGTTGAGGAAGGTGGCGTAGACGGCGACGACCGGGTGCAGGCCGCCCGTCGCCAGGCCCGCAGCGGACACGGCCGCGTGCTGCTCGGCGATGCCGACGTCCCACACCCGGTCCGGGAACCGCTCGGCGAAGGAGCCGAGGCCGACCGGATGCAGCATGGCGGCGGTGATCGCCACCACGTCGTCCCGCTCCTCGCCGATCCTGACGATCTCGTCGCCGAACACGGAGGTCCAGGAGGGGCCGCCCGCCGGTGAGAGCGGCGCGCAGGTCAGCGGGTCCATGACGCCGACGGTGTGGAAGTGGTCCTCCTCGTGCGCGAGGGCGGGTTCGTAGCCGCGGCCCTTCTCGGTGAGGCAGTGGACGAGGACCGGCCCGTGGAAGCGTTTCGCGCGCCGCAGGGCGGACTCCACGGCCCCGATGTCGTGCCCGTCGATCGGGCCGACGTACTTCAGGCCGAGGTCCTCGAACAGGCCCTGCGGGGCGAAGGCGTCCTTGAAGCCCTTCTTCGCGCCGTGCAGGGCCTCGTAGAGGGTGTGGCCGACCAGGGGCGTGCCCTGGAGCACGTCCTTGCCCCAGGCCAGGACCCGCTCGTAAC
Source organism: Streptomyces sp. NPDC008137 (assembly GCF_042957035.1). Classification (NCBI taxonomy): domain Bacteria; kingdom Bacillati; phylum Actinomycetota; class Actinomycetes; order Kitasatosporales; family Streptomycetaceae; genus Streptomyces; species Streptomyces sp. NPDC008137. Next base: position 66,900 of record NZ_JBIBHN010000033.1, read on the forward strand.
TGTCGGTCGTGCGCAGGGTGGCGAGGTGGTTGGCGAGGCCGCCGATGGTGGGGGCGTAGGAGCGTTCGTTGTCGTTGACGACGATGATCAGCGGCCGGTTCTTGGCGGCCGCGATGTTGTTCAGGGCCTCCCAGGCCATGCCGCCGGTCAGGGCGCCGTCGCCGATGACCGCGACGACATGGCCCTTCTCCCCCTGCACCTGGCGGGCCTTGGCCAGGCCGTCGGCCCAGCCGAGGGCCGTGGAGGCGTGACTGTTCTCGATGACGTCGTGCTCGGACTCCTCACGTGAGGGGTAGCCGGACAGGCCGCCCTTGCCGCGCAGTTTGGAGAAGTCCTGCCGGCCCGTCAGAAGCTTGTGGACATAGCTCTGGTGGCCGGTGTCCCACAGGATGCGGTCCACCGGTGACTCGAAGACCCGGTGCAGGGCCACGGTGAGCTCCACCACGCCCAGGTTGGGTCCCAGATGGCCCCCGGTCCTGGCGACCGCGTGCACCAGGAACTCCCTGATCTCGTCGGACAGTTCACCGAGTTCCGCCTCGGACAGCGCCTTCAGATCGCGTGGTCCCCGGATGCTCTCCAGAATCGTCACGTCGGGCCCCCTTCGAATTCCGTGCTGCTCAGCTCACGGTGACGGCCGGCTCCCCCGGGCCCGTGCCGTCCTGCTCCATCTGCTCGGCGATCTTCATCGCCTCTTCGATCAGCGTCTCGACGATCTTCGACTCGGGGACGGTCTTGATGACCTCGCCCTTCACGAAGATCTGCCCCTTGCCGTTGCCGGAGGCCACCCCCAGATCGGCCTCCCGCGCCTCGCCGGGGCCGTTGACCACACACCCCATGACGGCGACGCGCAACGGCACCTCCATGCCCTCGAGTCCGGCCGTGACCTCGTCGGCGAGCTTGTAGACATCGACCTGGGCACGTCCGCAGGAGGGACAGGAGACGATCTCCAGCCTGCGCTCCCTGAGGCCCAGGGACTGCAGGATCTGGATGCCGACCTTGACCTCCTCGGCCGGCGGGGCCGACAGCGACACCCGGATCGTGTCGCCGATGCCGCGCGACAGCAGCGCACCGAACGCCACCGCCGACTTGATCGTGCCCTGGAACGCCGGGCCCGCCTCCGTCACCCCCAGGTGCAGCGGGTAGTCGCACTGCTCGGCGAGCTGCCTGTACGCCTCGATCATCACGACCGGGTCGTTGTGCTTGACGGAGATCTTGATGTCCCGGAAGCCGTGCTCCTCGAACAGCGAGGCCTCCCACAGAGCGCTCTCCACCAGCGCCTCCGGGGTCGCCCTGCCGTACTTCTGGAGCAGCCGCCGGTCCAGCGACCCGGCGTTGACGCCGATCCGGATCGGGGTGCCGTGGTCCTTGGCGGCCTGCGCGATCTCCTTGATCCGGTCGTCGAACTGCTTGATGTTGCCGGGATTGACGCGGACGGCCGCGCACCCCGCCTCGATGGCCGCGAACACGTACTTCGGCTGGAAGTGGATGTCCGCGATCACCGGGATCTGCGACTTGCGCGCGATGGTCGCGAGCGCGTCCGCGTCGTCCTGGGTCGGGCAGGCGACCCGGACGATCTGGCAGCCGGACGCGGTGAGTTCGGCGATCTGCTGCAGGGTGGCGCCGATGTCCGACGTACGGGTCGTCGTCATCGACTGCACCGACACCGGGGCCCCGCCCCCGACCGCCACCGGACCGACCTGGATCCGGCGCGAGGCGCGCCGCTCCGCGATCGGCCGGGCCGGCACCTCGGGGACACCCAGCGAAATGGCGGTCACGGCATCCGCTCCCGGTTCCCGGAGACCGTCTCGCGCATGGCGCGCAGGGACTCCTTCAGCGATCCCATGGTGGCCAGCACGGCGGTGGGCTCGTAGCCGCAGTGCGCCATGCAGTTGGCGCAGCGCGGGTCCTTGCCGCGTCCGTACTTGTCCCAGTCGGTGTCCTCGACCAGCTCCCGGTACGTCGGCACGTACCCGTCGCTCATCAGGTAGCAGGGGCGCTGCCAGCCGAACAGCGAGTAGTTCGGGATCGCCCACGCGGTGCACGGGAAGTCGACCTTGCCCTCCAGGAAGTCCAGGAAGAGCGGGGAGTGGTTGAGCCGCCAGCGCCGCCGGTTGCCGCCCGCGAAGGCCTTCTTGAACAGCTCGCGGGTCTGCTCCACACCGAGGAAGTGCTCCTGGTCGGGAGCCTTCTCGTAGGCGTAGGCGGGCGAGATCATCATCTCGTCGACCCGGAGGTCGTCGTTGAGGAAGTTCAGCACCTCGATGATGGTCTGCGGGGTGTCGGTGTTGAAGAAGGTCGAGTTGGTGGTCACCCGGAAGCCGCGCCGCTTGGCCTCCTTGATGGCCTCCACGGCCTCGTCGAAGACGCCCTCCTTCGCCACCGACTCGTCGTGCCGCTCGCGCAGCCCGTCGATGTGCACCGCGAAGGCGAAATAGGGGGAGGGCTTGAACGTGTCCATCTTCTTGCGCATGAGCAGCGCGTTGGTGCACAGGAAGACGTACTTCCGCCTGGCCACCAGCTGACGCACGATCTCGTCGATCTGGGGGTGCATCAGGGGTTCGCCACCGGCGATGGACACCATGGGGGCACCGGACTCCAGCACCGCTCCGACCGCCTGCGCGACCGGCATCCGCTGCTTGAGCACCCCGGCCGGGTGCTGGATCTTGCCGCACCCCTCGCACTTGAGGTTGCAGGCGAACAGCGGCTCCAGCTCGACGATCAGCGGGAACTTGTCCCGTCGGCGGAGCTTCTGTTCAGCCAAGTATGTAGCGACCTTGATGGACTGTCGAAGCGGCATGGCCATCTGGCTCACCTCCTGGGGAGCAGCAAGGAACGGTGCCATTCGAAGAAAGCGGGAAGGACGGAACGAAGAACACGGAAAGCCGATATTCCACCGCGCACCGTGCCGATCCGGACGAGTTCATGTTCTGGAGCGTCCACGACCACCCGGACGGCCGCAACCGGGCGCTCGCCCGCGCGCACGGCGCTCAGGAGCGTGACGGCGGACTCCATGTCGACCGCGATCGCGCCGGTGGCACGGAGAGCGGACCGTTCGGGACCGCGCACGACGTGATCGGAGCCGGTGAGCGGCCCGGTGTGCACGGTCCGCCCGGGTACGGACCGGGCCAGCCCCTTGACCAGCAGCTCGGTCCCGACGCAGGCGGTCGTGCCCCGCGGGTCGCGGGTCTCCTCGGCGACGACCAGGTCACCGGGGTGCATGCCGGGCGCGAGGCCCGCGCAGAAGCCGGTGGCCAGCACGGCGGCGTCGCGCAGGGCCGGATCGGCGAGCATCCGGGTGACGGACCGCTCGGCCGCCGCCGGTCCCATGCCGGTGCGCAGCACGGTGACCGGCCCGCCGGCGCCGCCCCGGTCGCCCGCGCGCAGGGCGAGCTGCTCGATGCCGAGCGCGCAGGCGATCAGCAGCGGGACCGGGGCGGGCGGAGTGCTCATCAGCTCCCCTCGGCCTCGGTGAACGGCCTCCCGGCCGCACCGCTCCCCTTGTGCCGGTCGGCGAAGGGCTCCCCGTGGACGTACCGGCCGAGCGCGGTGAGCGGGAACACCTGCCGGTAGAGGTGGTAGTTGATCGAGAAGTCCCACGGGAAGCCCGTCCCCGTGAAGTAGGGCTCGTCCCAGGAACCGTCCTCCCGCTGGGTGGCGGCGAGCCATTCGACGCCGCGTTCGACGGCCTTGGCGTCCCGCTCCCCCGCCGCGAGCAGGGCCATCAGGGCCCACGCCGTCTGGGAGGCGGTGGAGGCGCCCTTGCCGCTCCATTCCTTGGCGTCCTTGTAGGAGCGCAGGTCCTCGCCCCAGCCGCCGTCGTCGTTCTGGACCGACTCCAGCCAGGCCACGGCCCGCCGGATCGCCGGGTGCGCGGCGGGGAGGCCAGCGGCCACCAGTGCGGGTACGACGGACCCGGTGCCGTAGACGTAGTTGACGCCCCAGCGCCCGAACCACGAGCCGTCCGGCTCCTGTTCGGCCAGCAGCCATTCGATGCCGCGCCGGGTGCGCGGGTGGTGGGCGAGTCCCTCCACCGCGAGCATCTCGACGACGTGCGCGGTGACGTCGGCGGAGGGCGGGTCGATGACCTCGCCGAAGTCGCAGAACGGCAGCCGGTTCGGGAACGGGCTGGTGTTGTCGACGTCGAAGGCGGCCCACGCGCCGTTCTTCGACTGCATGCCGAGGGTCCAGCGCATACCGCGCCCGATGGCCTTGTCCAGCTTCTCCGGGTCGTGGTGCGCGATCCGGCGCAGCGCGAGGATCACCTCGGCGGTGTCGTCGATGTCGGGGTAGTTGTCGTTGTGGAACTCGAACGCCCAGCCGCCGGGCGGCAGTCCGGGCCGCTTGACGGACCAGTCGCCGGGTCTGACGATCTCCTCGCCCAGCATCCAGTCCGCGGCCTTCACCAACTGGGGGTGGTCGGCGGGCAGTCCGGCGTCGACGAGCGCGATCGCGGCGAGGCAGGTGTCCCAGACCGGCGACTGGCAGGCCTCGATCATCCGGGCCCCGTCCTCGCGCCATACGGCGAACCGGTCCAGGGACGCCAGGCCCTCCCGCATCACGGGGTGCTCGAGGTCGTAGCCGAGCAGGTGCAGGGCGATGATCGAGTACACGGCGGGCGGCTGGATTCCGCCCCAGCAGCCGTCGTTCTCCTGCCGTTCGACGATCCAGCGGGCGGCACTGTTCATGGCGGCTCTGCGCAGCCGGCGCGGGGCGACCTTCCGCAGGGCGTGCAGGCCCTTGTCCATCCGCTGGAAGGCGCCGTCCCAACTGACCATCGGAGCCAGGGGCTTGGCCGGGTTCGGGACGGCCGGGTCGGTGTGCAGCTCGTCGAGCGGGAAGGGCGCTGGGCGGACCGGCCGCTTCGCGGAGACGATCGTCAGCGGCACGATGGTCTGCCGGGCCCAGCAGCCGAAGTCGTAGATGTTGAGCGGTGCCCACTTCGGGAACCAGATGAGTTCCGGGGGGAGTTCGGGCAGGTCCTCCCACTTCCACCAGCCGAACAAGGCCAGCCAGATCCTCGTGAAGACCCGGGCGGCGGCGATGCCGCCCCGCTCGCGGATCCAGGCGGAGGCCTTGGCCATGTGGGGTTCGTCGGGCGCGTCGCCGGCCAGGCGGAGGGCCACGTAGGCCTCGATACTGGCGGAGAGCTCACCGGGGCCGCCGTAGAAGGTCGCCCAGGCGCCGTCGTCGCGCTGTTCTCCGCGGATGAAGAGGGCCGCGGCCTGCGTGGTCTTCTCGTCGCGGATGCCGAGGAACTGACGGAGCAGCAGGTCCTCGGCGTCCATCGTGACGTTGGTCTCGAGGTCGCCCTTCCACCAGCCCTCGGCGTCCTGGCGGGAGAGCAGGTAGTCGGTGGCGCGCCGGGCGGCGCGTGCGGCGGCTTCTGGTACCCCGGCCGCCGCGGGGATGTCGGTGTCGTGTTCGCTGGCCGCGGCGGCGCCGGGTGGCAGGGCCCCGGTGCTTCCGTCGGTCGTCGCTGTCATGGCTTCCCCTTCGTGCAGTGGTGCAAGGTGTGCAGCTGCTGTGGGTCCGCCGTCGGCCGGTGCTCCGTGCTGTCTCGCGGCACCGGCCGGCGACTACGCGAGGGCTATTCGACCGATAGTGATCATCTCTTTCGTACGACGACGAAGTCGGCGAGCGCCGCGAACTGGTCCCGCACCCGGTCGGGCATGTCGACGGCGTCCAGGGCTTCGATGGCGATGGTGTGCTGACGGCGTGCCTCGTCGGCGGTCCACTGGCGGCCGCCGGCCTCCTCGATGAGGGCGGCGCGGGCCGCGAACTCCTCCTCGGAGAAGTTCTCGAAGTCGCTCGCCTTGGCGTCGGCGGCGAGGAGCTCGCCGAGCCGCTCGGAGGCGGAGCCGCCCGCCGCGAGGGCGGCCACGACCGGCAGCGACTTCTTGCGCTGGCGCAGGTCGCTCCAGGTCTGCTTGCCGGTGGAGACCGGGTCGCCCCAGATGCCGAGGAGGTCGTCGACGGCCTGGAAGGCGAGGCCCAGGTGGTAGCCGTACTTCTCCAGCGTGTCGGCGGTGCGGTCGTCGGCCCCGCCGAGCACCGCGCCGATGGAGCTGGCGCAGGCGAGCAGGGCGCCGGTCTTGTTGCCCTCCATCTCCAGGCACTCCTCGACGGTGACGCGGTCGCGGTGCTCGTAGGAGATGTCCTGGGCCTGACCGTCGATCAGGGCCCGGCTGGCGGTGGTCAGACGGCGGGTGGCGCGGCCGGCCTCGACGGTGCCGAGTTCGAGGAGCACCTCGTTGGCGAGGGCGAACAGGGCGTCGCCGACCAGGATGGCCTGGGCGGGGCCGTGCACCTTCCAGACCGTGTCGCGGTGACGGCGCTGCTCGTCGCCGTCCATCAGGTCGTCGTGGAGGAGGGAGAAGTTGTGGACGAGTTCCACGGCGACGGCGCCGGGGATGCCGGTCTCGGGGGCGGCGGACATGACCTCGGCGGACAGCACCGCGAGGGCGGGGCGTACGGCCTTGCCGCCGTCCCCCTCCGTGGGCCTGCCCTGGGCGTCGATCCATCCGAAGTGGTAGGCGGCAACAGTGTCCATGGGAGGTGCCAGGCGGTCGATGGCCGCCCGCAGTACCGGCATGGCCAGGGTCCGGCCGCGCTCCAGGAGCGCGGCCACGTCCACCGCGGTCTCTCGAGCGGCCTTGGAGGCCGGGGGCACAGTGGGCACAGTCTCTCCTCTTGTTGCGGTACCGGAGGTGCGGGGGCCGCCTGCCGTGTGGTGCTGTTCGAGCATCACGCCGCCTCCTCGAACGCGAAGAGGTGGCGTGGGCGGGGCCGGCCCAGGGCGCCCAGCACGGCGTCCGCCGCGCCGACGCCGCTGCGGACCGCGCTCTCCATGGTCGCGGGCCACCCGGTGGCGGTCCACGCTCCGGCCAGGTAGAGGCCGGATGCCTTGGTGCGGGCGCCGGGCCTGAGGCGCCCGACGCCGGGGGTGGGAGCGAAGGTCGCGGTGCGCTCCCGGGTGACGAAGAAGTCCTTCACCTCGGCGCCGCGGGTCCGGGGCAGCAGCCGCTCCAGCTCGGGCAGGTACCGCTCGCGCAGCACGGCCACGGGCTCGTCGATCTCGTCCTGGGCCGCCGACTGGGACAGCGCGAGGTACTGGCCCTCGCGCAGCCCGGAGGCCTCGGTTCGGTCGAAGACCCACTGCACCGGGGAGCCGAGAGCGGTGAAGAACGGCCGGGCGAGCACCTTGCGGTCGTACACCACATGGACGTTGAGGATCGGCGCGGTGCCGATCTCCAGGAGCCGCTCGGGGGCGTCCAGGGCGCCCTCGGGCAGCAGGTCGTGGGCCTCGCGCTGCGGTACGGCGAACACCACCGCGTCGGCCTGGAGCGTCTCGCCGGGGACCTGGACGCTCCATCCGCCGTGCGCGCTCCGGGAGACGGAGGTGACGCGGGTACGGAGCTCGGTGCGCACGCCCGCGGAGTCGAGGGCCTTGCGGGCCAGCCGGTCGTGCAGTTCGCCGAGCGGGACGTGCGCCCAGCCGATGTCGGCCGCGCCCGGGTCGGACAGCAGGCCGGTCTTGAACACCATCGCGGCGAGCGCCAGGGAGGCGTCGCCCGCGACCGCGTTGAGGGTGGCGACCCCGACCAGGTCCCACAGGGCCTCGACGGCGCGTGCCGACTGGCCGTGCGCGGCCAGCCAGCTGCCGAAGTCCTGTGCGTCCAGCGCCGGGTCGGCCAGGTCGAGTCCCTTGAGGGCGAGCGCGGCCCGGCCCACCTTGGCGCGGTCGGCGAGCGACAGGTGCGGGTAGGCGGCGAGACTGCGCCCCAGATGCAGGGGCACGGGCAGCGCGTCGCGCCGCAGCCTGCCGAGCCGGCGTCCCTCGGGCCGCGCGACGTCCAGGACGGGTACGTCGAGCCGGTCCTGCAGCGGAGCCAGCGCCGCGCCCTCGACACGGTCGAGGAACCAGCGGTAGGCGGTGCAGCAGCGCAGGTACACATGCTGTCCGTTGTCGACCGTCAGCTCGCCGCGCTGGAAGGAGAAGGCCAGTCCGCCGAGTCTCGGCCTGCCCTCCAGCAGCGTGACACGCACTCCGGCGTCGGCGAGCGCGAGCGCGGTGGTGACACCGGCGAGCCCGCCGCCCACCACGACGGTGTGCCGCCCGTCCGCGACCGGCCCCTGGGACCGCGTGCCGTGGGTCATCGCGCGTCCTCCCCTGAGCGGCGGCCGTGCGGCTCGAACGACGCACGGCCGGCCATCTCAGTCAGGGACGCCGCCCCGCACCGGAGGGTTGCCCGCCGCTTTCCGCCGATGGCGGCAGCTTTCTCCGTCACGCACGCCTCCTGACGGCCCGTCGCGTCACATGCCGGGCGTCCAGGCCGGACAGGCCGCGAACCGCGACGTACGCCTTCTCGCGGCCGGGGAGGGAGACGCGGCCCCGCAGCACGGCCTCCGGGTCGCGTTCGATGCGGTCGAGGAGGCGGCGGTAGATGCCGGCCATGGCGGCGACACAGGCGCCGCTGCGGCGGTCGAGCATGGGGAGCAGCCGGTAGCCCTCGGCGAAGAGAGCGCGGGCCCGTCGCACTTCGAAGTGCACGAGGCCCGCGAAGTCGGAGCCCTCCGGTGGCCGCGGCCCGCTGAAGCCGGCCGAGCAGCCGAACTTGGCGAGGTCGTCGGCGGGCAGGTACGTGCGCCCTCCCACGGCGTCCTCGCGGACGTCCCGCAGGATATTGGTGAGCTGGAGCGCGAGACCGAGCGTGTCCGCATACTCGGGAGCGCGGTCGACGCCACGCGCCCCCGGCTCGGTGCCGAACACGCCGAGTGAGAGACGCCCGATCGCGCCCGCGACACAGCGGCAGTAGACCTTCAGGTCGTCCCAGGTCTCGTAGGTCTCGCCGCGGACGTCCATCAGGACGCCGTCGATGAGTTCGTCGAGGCCGCCCAGCGGGATCGGGAAGGCCCCGGCGGCGTGCGTGAGCGCGACGGCGACGGGGTCGATGTCGTCCTCGTCGACCTCGCCCTCCCGGATCCGGGTGAGCAGCGCCCGGGTCTCCTCCATCCTCGCGACCTTGACGTCGTGGGCGAGCGCGCCGTCGCCGATGTCGTCGACCCGTCGCGAGAACGCGTACAGGGCCGACATCGCACGGCGCTGAGGCGTCGGCAGCAGCCGGATACCGTAGGCGAAGTTACGGGCCTGCCGCCCGGTGACGGCCTCGCAGTAGCTGTAGGCGGCGAGTACCGGTGGGGACGCGTGCGGTTCCGGCTCCACGGTCCGGATCACCCCTCTCCTCGCAGAGTCACGCCCACCTCACGCAGCAGCCGGACCTTGCCGGGCTTGGGCGGGCCGGGAAGTACGTCGTATTCGGCGGCGGCGATCGCGTGCACGGCCGCCCTTCCCCCCGCCACGAACCCCGCGAGCAGCAGCTTCAGCCTGCCGTGGACGCTACCCACCAGGGGGGCGCCTTCATTCAGGAGATCCCGGGCCCTTCGCGCTTCGTACGCAATCAGCGCACGGACCGACGCTCCGGCGGATTTCGTGGCGAGGTCCGCCTCCTGGACATGAAAACGCCTCATGTCGGCGGCAGGCAGGTAGATACGGTCACGACCGAGGTCCTCGGCCACGTCCTGGAGGTGCTCGACGATCTGCAGGGCGGTGCAGATCATGTCGGAGCGGCGGATCCGCTCGGGCGTCGAGGTGCCGGTGACGGAGAGGACGAGACGGCCGACGGGGTTGGCCGAGAGCTCGCAGTAGGCGAGGAGGTCGTCGTAGGTCTCGTACCGGCTGACCAGCTGGTCCTGGCGGTTGGCGGCGATCAGGCCGAGGAACGGCTCCGGGGTCAGCGAGCGGCGGCGCACGGTCGGCTGGAGGCGGCGCAGCAGGGGGTGGCTCGGGGTCGAGTCGAACACCCTGCGCAGATCGGCCTCGAAGGCGTCCAGCAGGACCAGCCGGTCCTCGGCGTCCTGCGGGGACACGCCGAGCAGCCGGGCGTCGGTACCGCCGGGCGCGAGGTCGCCGTCGCCGATGTCGTCGACCAGGCGGGCGAAGCCGTAGACGGCCATGAGGTCGGTGCGCCAGGCCCGGGGCAGGAAGAAGGGGGCCACGGGAAAGTTCTCGCCCGCGGCCTTGTCGAGGGTGCCGCGCTCCGGGTCGAGGGCGCGCGCCGTGCCCGTTCCCGTCACCGCCGGCTGCCCGGCGCGGGGACGGCACGTGCTGCGTGGAGCTGGGGAGTATCCGTAGCCATCGCCGTCACATCTCCCGTTCTACACTGCCGACCCAATACACACTATTTCGGACACGCCGCCCAGCCGTCCGCACGGCTGCCCGACGGGCGGTGTCGCGCATTATCGCCCTGATTGCCGTGTTTCGGGACCTGTACAGCTTACGTTGTACAACGTGTCGCGGTCCGTCAGGGTGTCCCGCGCATCACGAGAACACACCGATTGTCCCCAAGCTTCCCGCGAGGGACCGGAGTTGACGTTTCCTTTGCAGACGCGGGGCCCCACCGGAACAGTTGCGGCGGGGCCCTGGCCGATCCCGGCTACTTGCCGGTGAACTTCTCGTACTCCTTGAGTACCTCGTCGGTCGGGCCGTCCATCCGCAGCTCACCGCGCTCCAGCCACAGGACGCGGTTGCAGGTGTCGCGGATCGACTTGTTGTTGTGGCTGACCAGAAACACCGTGCCGGCTTCCTTGCGCAGCTCCCGGATGCGGTCCTCGGAACGCTTCTGGAACTTGCGGTCGCCGGTGGCCAGGGCCTCGTCGATCATCAGGACGTCATGGTCCTTGGCGGCGGCGATGGAGAAGCGGAGCCGGGCCGCCATGCCGGAGGAGTAGGTGCGCATGGGCAGCGTGATGAAGTCGCCCTTCTCGTTGATGCCGGAGAAGTCGACGATCTGCTGGTAGCGCTCCTTGATCTCCTCGCGGGACATGCCCATGGCGAGCCCGCCCAATATGACGTTCCGCTCACCGGTGAGGTCGTTCATCAGGGCCGCGTTGACGCCGAGCAGCGAGGGCTGGCCGTCGGTGTAGACCTTGCCCTGCTCGGCGGGCAGCAGACCGGCGATGGCCCGCAGCAGGGTCGACTTGCCGGAGCCGTTGGAGCCGATCAGGCCGATGGCCTCGCCGCGGTAGGCGACGAAGGAGACGCCGCGCACGGCGTGCACCTTGCGCACGCCCCGCTCCTCGCCGCGCTTGAGGATGCGGCTGAGCGCGGCGGTGGCACTGCCCTTGCCGCTCTTGGCGCCGTTGACGCGGTAGACGATGTGCAACTCGTCCGCGATGACGGTGGGGATCCGCGCGTCCTGCTTCTGCTCAGCCACGGCCGTACCTCTCCTCCGCCTTCCAGAAGTACACGAAGCCGCCGATGGCGATCAGCACGGCCCAGCCGCCCGCGGCCGCCCACACATGGTCGGGGAGGTAGCGGGAGCCGTAGTCGTCGATGAGGGAGAAGCGCATCAGGTCCATGTAGATCGCGGCCGGGTTCCACTGCAGCACGTTCGAGATCCAGGCCGGCTTGGACTCGAGGAAGATCGGGATGGAGAACATCACACCGGACGCGTACATCCAGGTCCGCATCACGAACGGCATCAGCTGCGCGAGGTCGGGGGTCTTGGCTCCCGCCCGGGCCATGATCAGCGCGAGGCCGGTGTTGAAGCAGAACTGCAGGACGAGCACCGGCACGATCAGCAGCCAGGACAGGTCGGGGTAGTGGCCGAAGCCGATCGTGATGGCGAACAGCACGATCATCGAGAACAGCAGCTGCTGGAGCTGCTGCAGCGCGAAGGAGACCGGCAGGGAGGCGCGCGGGAAGTGCAGGGCGCGGACCAGTCCGAGATTGCCCGAGATCGCGCGCACGCCCGCCATCACCGAGCTCTGCGTGAAGGTGAACACGAACACGCCCGTGACCAGGAACGGGATGTACACCTCTCGGCTCATGCCCCGGTCGGCTTCCAGGAGCATGCCGAAGATGAAGAAGTACACGGCCGCGTTCAGCAGTGGTGTGGCCACCTGCCACAGCTGGCCGAGCTTGGCCTGGCTGTACTGGGCGGTCAGCTTCGCGCGGGAGAAGGCGAGGATGAAGTGCCGCCGGTCCCAGAGCTGACGGACGTACTCGATGAGGGACGGCCGGGCGCCGCTGACGCTCAGCCCGTGCCTGGCGGCGAGTTCCCTCGCCGTGAGTCCCTCGTCGGGCGCCGCGGACGCGCTCACCGCGACCGTGGCGTCGTGCGTTGTCTCACTCACTAGTGGAAACTTTCGTCTTCGAGATGCGTGGCCTGTGCGGGCCTGCATGAGCCGGGGGCCAGGGTACGGCCCGGGTGCTCCCGGATACTCCCGGATACGAGCTTGTCAGATGACGGGGGGCCGGCCCAGCCGGGTCAGCCGCCACACCGTACGCCACTTCATGGGACGGCGGGGTCCGCACGGGGTCGTCCAGCCTTCGCGGAATCCGCCGAACCAGGCCCGCAGGGCGGGTCGGGAGGGGCGGCGCAGCAGGGTGAGCAGCAGCCACACACCGAGATAGACCGGGACGAGCGGCGCGGGGAGGTTTCTGCGGGCCAGCCAGACGCGGTTGCGGGCGACCATGCGGTGGTAGACCGCGTGCCGCGAGGGAGCGGTCGTCGGGTGGTACAGCACCATGTCGGACCGGTAGTCGATCATCCAGCCCGCGTCGAGGGCCCGCCAGGCCAGGTCGGTTTCCTCATGGGCGTAGAAGAACTCGTCCGGCAGTCCGCCGACGTCGGCGAAGACCCGGGTGCGGACGGCGTTGGCGCCGCCGAGGAACGTGGTGACGCGCGAGGAGCGCATCGGGTCGGCGGCGCGCAGCCGGGGCACATGGCGGCGCTGGGTGACGCCGGTCTCGGGGTCGGCTATGCGGAAACTCACGATGCCGAGCTTCGGGTCGGCCTCGAAGGCCTTGCGGCACAGCGCGGCGGTGTCGTGGCTCGCGAGCAGCCCGTCGTCGTCCAGGAACAGCAGGACGTCGACGTCCCGGCCGGCCGGGCCGAAGGCCTCGATGCCGACGTTGCGGCCGCCGGGGATGCCGAGGTTCTCGGGCAGCTCGATGGTGCGGACGCCCTCGGGGACGTCCGGCACGGGCGAGCCGTTGCCGACGACGACCACCTCGACCGGGTCGCCGTCCTGCTTGGCGACCGAGTCGAGGAGGGCGCGCAGCTCGTCGGGGCGGTTGCCCATGGTGATGATGACGGCGCCGACCTTCATGCCGCTCACTTCAGCCTGCTGGACGCGAGGATCGACACGAGGTGGAGCAGGGTCTGGACCAGCGCGATGCCGGCCATCACCGCCACGCCGAGCCGGGTGAAGAACAGGTCGCCGCGGGCCTGGTCGACGATCGCCAGCACCAGGATCACCAGCGACGCCTCGATGCCGAGGATCAGCCGGTGGAAGTTCAGGGCGGCGGCGGCCTTGCGGGCCAGCGCCATGCCGGAGGAGCGCATCTCGGAGGCGGCCTCCTTGACCGGCGGCTTCCCGGACTGGTGCCGGGCCACGCCGACGAGGTCCGTCTCGGCCTTGATGAGGATGGCGCCGAGGGCGGCCAGGGTGCCGAGGAAGGCCCACAGCCAGTCGATGCGGCCACTGCCCCACAGGTCGGCGGCGCGCAGGCCGAAGCCGACGAGCACGGCGGCGTCGGTGAGGTAGGCGCCCACCCGGTCCAGGTAGATGCCGTTGAGCGAGTACTGCTTCTTCCAGCGCGCGACCTCGCCGTCGACGCAGTCCAGCAGGAGATACATCTGGACCATGACGACGCCGAGCACCGCGCCCGCGATCCCCGGCACGAGAAGTGCCGGGGCCGCGAGTACACCGAAGACGGTCATCAGGTACGTGAGCTGGTTGGGCGTGACCCTGGTGTTGACCAGGTAACGGTCGACCCGCAGGGACACCTCACGCATGTAGAGGCGTCCCATCCAGTGCTCACCGCTGCGCCGGTCCTTCACCCCCGCGGGGTGAACGACGGGGCGGAGTTCAGCTACCGATGGCCTTGACATAGTCGGCGTACGTGTCCTTGATCTGTTCGGTGTTCAGGTCGAGGTGTTCGATGATGGTGTAGCGGCCGGGCCGGGTCTCCGGGGCGAACTCGACGGCCTTGACGAACTCGTCCGTCGTGAAGCCGATCTCGTCCGCCAGCACGGGGAGCCCGTGCCGACGCAGCACCGCGGCCATGTACGCCGACTCCTCGTGGGCTCCGCGCAGCCACATCGCGAAGGCCGCGCCCAGTCCGCACTGCTCGCCGTGGGCGGCTGCCCGCTTCGGGTAGAGCAGGTCGAAGGCGTGGTTGATCTCGTGGCACGCCCCGGAGGACGGCCGTGAGTCGCCCGACACCGACATGGCGATGCCGCTGAGGACCAGCGCCTCGGCGAGCACCTGGAGGAAGTCGTTGTCGCCGATGCCGCCGGGGTGCCGCAGTACGGCCTCGCCGGCCTGGCGGGCCATGGCCGCGGCGAGGCCGTCGATGCGCTCGCCCTTGACGCGGTTGGCCAGCTCCCAGTCGGCGATCGCCGAGATGTTGGAGACGGCGTCACCGATGCCGGCGCGGACGAAGCGGACCGGGGCCTCACGGATGACGTCCAGGTCGATGACGACCGCGATCGGGTTCGGCACGCCGTACGAGCCGCGTCCCGCGTCGTTGTCGAGAGTGGCGACCGGCGAGCACAGACCGTCGTGCGCGAGGTTCGTCGGGACGGCGACCAGGGGCAGGCCGACGCGCGCCGCGGCGAACTTGGCACAGTCGATGATTTTGCCGCCGCCGAGGCCCACGACCGCGTCGAAGTGGCCGGCCTTTATGTCGCTCGCCAGCCGGACCGCGTCGTCGAGGGTGCCGCCGCCGACCTCGTACCAGGTGGCGCCGGGCATGCTCGGCGAGATCCGCTCGCGCAGCCTGGCGCCGGAGCCGCCGCTGACCGCGACGGCGAGGCGGCCGGAGTGCGAGATGCGCTCGTCGGCGAGGACGCACGCCAGGTCGTCGAGGGCACCCGGGCGGATGTCGACGACGAGCGGGGAGGGGATGAGCCGGGTCAGTACTGGCATGCGATCTCCCGTCCGCGGGCGAGATCGTCGTGGTTGTCGATCTCCACCCACTTGACGTCGCCGATCGGCGCCACGTCGATACGGAAGCCGCGATTCACGAGCTCCTGGTAGCCGTGCTCGTAGAACTGCTGCGGGTCGGTCTCCCACACGGTCTTGAGCGCGTCGGCCAGCTCGGGGGCCGCGTCGCCCTCGATGAGGGTGACGCCGATGTACTCGCCGGTGGCCTCCGCGGGGTCCATCAGCTTGGTGATCTTCGTCATGCCCTGCTCGGGGTCGACGACGACCTTCATCTCCTCGTCGGCCAGGTCCTTGACCGTGTCCAGGGCGAGAATGATCTTCTTGCCGTCGCCGCGTGCGGCGAGCAGCGTCTTCTCGACGGAGACCGGGTGGACGGTGTCGCCGTTGGCGAGGATCACCCCGTCCTTGAGAGCGTCACGGCCGCACCACAGGGAGTAGGCGTTGTTCCACTCCTCGGCCTTGTCGTTGTCGATGAGGGTGAGCTTGACGCCGTACTTCGCCTCCAGCGCTTCCTTGCGCGCGTACACGGCCTCCTTGCGGTAGCCGACGATGATGCCGACCTCGGTGAGGCCGACCTCGGCGAAGTTGGCGAGAGTCAGGTCGAGAACCGTCGGTTCGCCCTCTATGCCCGCGGGACCCACCGGCACCAGAGCCTTGGGAAGGCTGTCGGTGTAGGGGCGCAGACGCCGTCCGGCGCCGGCCGCCAGCACGAGGCCGATCATGCGGGTTCTCCTTCATCGTGTACGGCGGGTGCCCCTGCGGACACCCAGAAGCGGATGCTCTCGACGAGCACCACCAGGGCCACGGCCACGGCCAGGGCCGTGAGCGCGACAGTGAACTGCGAGGCGGTGAGCAGCGCGGCGAGGACGGTGACGAGCAGCGTCCGTCCCTCGTGCCCCCCGATGGAACGCACCAGCCAGGCCGGGGACGCTCCGGCGTTGCCGCGGATGCGGTACACCGTGTCGTAGTGATGGTAGGCGACCGCGGCCACCAGCCCGAAAGCCGCAGGAAGGGCTCCGTTCACGTCCGCCTTGGCGGCGAGGACGAGGACGGTGCCGTATTCGGCGGCGCGGAAGAGCGGCGGGACGAGCCAGTCGAGGGCGCCCTTGAGGGGCAGCGCGACGGCGGCGGCCGAGGTGAGCGCGTACAGGGCGGCTGCCGCGACCGGCAGGACGCTGCCGTACGACTCGAGCACCGCCGCGAGGACCAGCAGGACGGCGCCGGGCAGGGCGACGAGGAACCGGGCCCCGAACGGCAGCTTGGCGGGCAGCTTGCGCAGCACCCGTGCGAGCGCCTCGGCCACCGGCCCGCTGTCCGCCAGGTCCGCCAGGGCGCCCGCCGCCCGGTCCGTGCGCCGCGCCTTCCGCGTCAGGGACCGCAGCACCCGCCCGGCAGTGGTGTACGTCGCCGCGAAGGCGCAGCCGATGAGCAGCGCGTAGAAGGTGATGCGCGGGGTCGTGGCCGCCGTGAGGACCGCGATCATCGCCCAGCGCTCACCGATGGGCAGGACGATCATGCGGCGCACCCAGACCGTCCAGCCGACGCTGTCGAGCTTGCCGGAGAGGGCGGCGGTGGGGCTGGTGTTGGCGGTGGCGTCGTGGTTCGCCTCGTTGAAGGAGAAGTCGACCACGTGCCGGCAGGTCTGCAGGATCATCGCGCCGAGGGCGAGGGCCCAGACGTCGTCTCCGCCGCGGGCGGCGCCGAGCGCGAGGCCGGCGTAGTAGGCGTACTCCTTGGCCCGGTCGAAGGTGGCGTCGAGCCAGGCGCCGAGCGTGGAGTACTGCAGGGAGTAGCGGGCGATCTGGCCGTCGACGCAGTCCAGGACGAAGGACGCGATCAGCAGGACGCCGGCCGCCACGAAGCCGCCACGGGTGCCGGTGGCCGCGCAGCCCGCCGCTATGAGAGCGGTGATGAGCGAGACGGTGGTGACCTGGTTCGGGGTCAGGCCCCGGCGGGCGCACCAGCGGGCGATGTAGCGGGAGTACGGGCTGATGCAGTAGGTGGTGAAGAAGCCGTCGCGGGACTTCACGGCCGACTTCAGGCGTACGGCCTCGTCGTCGATGTCCGCCACCGACTGCCGCGCCTCGTTGCGGGCCTGCGGGTCGGCGGGAACGGTGGCGACGAGGCTGCCCAGCTCGGGGCGGTGCACCTCGGTGCCGTCGCTGTCCAGGGCGGTGAGGATGCGGTCGGCGAGGCTGTCGACCAGGGTGGTGCCGCCGCCCGCGGAATTCTCGCGGGCCATCGCCCGGGTGAGGGCCTGGCGGCCGGCGGGCTGGGCGGTGACGGCGCCCGGGATCGCGGCGAGCGGGAAGCGGGGGTCGGTGAGGCCGAGCCGCAGCGCGTGCACATGCCCCACGAACCGGGCGTCGACCAGGGCGACCCGCTCCTCGCCCGGCACCGCGGCGAGGAGGGTCTCGGCCTCGGCGGTGTCGGCCGCGCTCCGCACGTCGAAACCGAGGGACCGCAGATCGGCCTCGATCGACGATCCGGGGACCGGCTGACCGGTGAGGATGGCGGTCGACAACCGAATTCACTCCCTGGTACCGACGCGTCCGCGCCAGTGCTGTGCTGGGTGGGGGCGCCCGCTCCGGTGGCTCCCGGGCGGCATGTCGGCAGAGGCTATCGGATACCGGGAAGGCCACGTTCACCGCCCGTTGGGCGGATCGATCAACGTGGTTCGCACAAGCCTCTGCCGCGATCATCATCGTGGATCCGGGGCCCGCCCCACAAACCGCGCTCCCCAGACCGGACATCGGGGACATTGCGTGGGGCCCGGTCGTGGCGGCATAGGGTGAGCGACCATGACTTGGCTGATCACAGGCGGGGCCGGCTACATCGGGGCACATGTGGCGAGGGCCATGACCGAGGCCGGGGAGCGCGTGCTGGCGCTGGACGACCTCTCGGCCGGGGTGCCCGCGCGGCTCCCCGCCGACGTGCCGCTCGTGGAGGGGTCGTCGCTCGACGGTGAGCTGCTTGAACGGGTGCTCGCCGAGCACGGCGTGACGGGTGTGGTGCATCTCGCGGCGCGCAAGCAGGTCGCCGAGTCCGTCGCGCAGCCGACCCGGTATTACAGGGAGAACGTCGGGGGCCTGGCCACCCTGCTGGACGCGGTCGCCGGTGCCGGTGTCGAGCGCTTCGTGTTCTCCTCGTCGGCGGCCGTGTACGGCGACCCGGGTGTGGACCTCATCACGGAGGACACGCCCTGCGCGCCGGTGAACCCCTACGGCGAGACCAAGCTCGCGGGTGAGTGGCTGGTGCGGGCGGCGGGCCGGGCGCACGGGATCTCCACCGTATGTCTGCGCTATTTCAACGTGGCGGGCGCCGCCGCGCCGGAGCTGGCCGACACGGGCGTCTTCAACATCGTCCCGATGGTCTTCGACCGGCTGACGCGCGACGAGGCGCCGAGGATCTTCGGCGACGACTACCCGACCCCGGACGGCACCTGTGTTCGTGACTACATCCACGTCGCCGACCTGGCCGAGGCGCATCTCGCGGCGGCCCGGCGGCTCGCCGGCGGGGATGTCGCGGGCGATCTGACGGTCAACATCGGCCGCGGCGAGGGCGTCTCGGTGCGCGAACTCATCACGGTCATCGGCGAGGTCACCGGCGACCGACGGCCGCCGCTCGTCGAGGTGCGCCGCCCCGGGGACGCCCCGCGGGCGGTCGCCTCGGCCGCCCGGGCGGCCGGGGAACTCGGCTGGACCGCGCGGCGCGGGGTACGCGAGATGGCCGAGTCTGCGTGGCGCGGCTGGCTGCTGCACCATGGCTCCTGACTGCGGACGATCACTGAGGGCGCCCTGACCTGCGCATCGTTTCCGCAGGTCAGGGCACATGACAACGGTGTTCAGTGCCGCGTTGCACATACCCCCTCCCCGTAGTTCACTGGGGTGCCCGGGCACGAGGCGGACAGACGTCGGGCAGACACAGGAGGCGGCTTTCATGGGGGCTGGGCACGATCACGGGCACACGCACGGGGCGCCGGCCGGAGGTACGGCGACCTCGGCGTACCGCGGCAGGCTGCGGGTCGCGCTGGCGATCACGCTCGGCATCGTCGTGGTCCAGATCGTCGGCGGGCTCCTCGCGGACTCGCTCGCGCTCGTCGCGGACTCCGCGCACATGGCGACGGACGCGCTGGGCCTGGGCATGGCGCTGCTCGCGATCCATTTCGCGAGCCGTCCACCCAGCGACCGGGCCACGTTCGGCTATGCCCGCGCCGAGATCCTCGCCGCCCTGGCCAACTGTCTGCTGCTGTTCGGGGTCGGCGGGTATGTCGTGTACGAGTCGGTCCAGCGCTTCATCACACCGGCGGACACCGAGGGCGGGCTCACCGTCGTGTTCGGTGTGATCGGCCTGGTCGCGAACCTGGTGTCGCTGTCGCTGCTGATGCGCGGCCAGAAGGAGAGCCTGAACGTGCGGGGCGCGTTCCTGGAGGTGGCGGCGGACGCGCTGGGCTCCGTCACGGTGATCGTCTCGGCCACGGTGATCATGCTCACGGGCTGGCAGGCCGCCGACCCGATCGCCTCGCTCGTCATCGCGCTGATGATCGCGCCGCGCACCTGGAAGCTGCTGCGCGAGACGCTCGACGTCCTGCTGGAGGCGGCGCCCAAGGGCGTCGACATGGCGGCGGTACGGGCCCACATCCTGGCGACCGACGGGGTGGAGGACGTCCATGACCTGCACGCCTGGACGATCACCTCGGGCATGCCGGTGCTCTCGGCGCATGTGGTCGTCAGCTCGGAGGCGCTGAACGCCATCGGCCACGAGAAGATGCTGCACGAGTTGCAGGGCTGCCTCGGTGACCACTTCGACGTGGAGCACTGCACCTTCCAGCTGGAGCCGACCGGGCACGCGGAGCACGAGCCTCACCTCTGCCACTGAGGGGTGGCTGATGAGGCGTCCGGGGCTGGTGGGGCGCATTTCGATATGAGTGCGCCGGGGGACGCAGCGCTACGGCGCACGCCCCACGCCCTGCCCCTCCCCGCACCGGCAAGGACGATTTTCGGCCCATCGCGCCGGGCACGATCTGCTCCTGGGTCCCTCTTCCGGCGTCGAGTGGCGCCGTCCGCGCTCCGCGCTGTCGCGCGGGGACATGCGGGCGCGCCGCGAAGTGCCGGGAGTGCCGGATTCGTACGGCAGACTTGGGGCGCGAAGACCGATGTGAAGGATGGGTATGCCGATCACACCTGCCACCGCGACGCACAACCCGTCGAACGGCACCGCAGACGCGATTTTGCTGGAACTGGTCGACGAGGACGGCGTGACGATCGGCACCGCGGAGAAGCTCGCCGCCCACCAGCCACCCGGACAGCTGCACCGCGCGTTCTCCGTGTTCCTCTTCGACGAGTACGGCCGGCTGCTGCTCCAGCAGCGCGCACTGGGCAAGTACCACTCCCCCGGTGTGTGGTCCAACACCTGCTGCGGCCACCCCTACCCCGGCGAGGCGCCCTTCGCGGCGGCGGCGCGCCGGACCTTCGAGGAACTCGGCGCCTCCCCGTCGCTGCTGGCCGAGGCGGGCACGGTCCGCTACAACCACCCGGACCCGGAGTCCGGTCTTGTGGAGCAGGAGTACAACCACCTCTACGTCGGCATGGTGCAGGCGGTGCTGCGGCCGGATCCGGAGGAGGTGGCGTCGACGGCGTTCGTGACCCCGCCGGAGCTGGCGGAGCGGCATGCCAAGGACACGTTCTCGTCCTGGTTCATGACCGTCCTCGACACGGCCCGGCCGGCGATCAGGGAGCTGACGGGAGAGTCAGCCGGCTGGTGACGAAGGCTCTGTGCCGAAGACCCTGACGGCAGGGCCGGGGAGGCCCTAGGTGTGCTGACCGGACAGGTTGGTGACGCGGCTGGCTGGTGCGTGCTCTCGGTGTGCCGGGTGGAGCCCCTCGTACTGGATGTACTTGGGGGTTCGCCCGGTGCGGCGAGAGTGCGTGCCAGGCGTCGCG
>NZ_JBIBHN010000034.1:0-86544 GCF_042957035.1 Streptomyces sp. NPDC008137
AACTCACCCCGGAGCCGTTCCACTTCCCCCAGCCTCATGCCAAGAACATGCCCAACACCAGGCAAGATCACCCGACGTAACGAAGCACTACTAGGTCGTGTCCGCAAAGTCCCTCCTGCCCCGCGACGCCTGGCACACACTCTCGCCGCACCGGACACAGTCCCGAGTACGGCCCAGTACGAGGGACTGCGTCTGGCACTCCCCCAGCCTTCGGCCGGGGGGGGACCCCCAGAGCACGCACCAGACGCCGCAAGGCCCGCCCTCCGGGCGGACGAAGGGACTTTGCGGACACGACCTAGCCAGGGCCTGTCGCACAACCCACCGGCTGCCTCTTGTCCCGGACGGCACGGCACCCGTACGCTCCCCCTCCATACCGACTAGCCGGTATGACACTTGAAGGAGCCGCCGGAGATGAGCACGATCAACCGCCAGGTGCGCCTGGCCGCACGCCCCGTCGGGGAACCGCGCTCCACCGACTGGGAGCACGTCGAGGAGCCGGCCGGGCAGCCGGGCGACGGTGAGTTCCTGGTGCGGGTGCTCTGTCTGTCGATCGACCCCGCGATGCGCGGCTGGATGAACGCCGGCCGGTCCTACATCCGCCCGGTGGAGATCGGCGAGGTGATGCGCGCCGGCGCGGTGGGAAGGGTGATCGCCTCCCGGCACTCCGGTTTCGCGGTCGGCGACCATGTGTCGGGCTCGTTCGGCGTGCAGGAGTACTGCGTGTCGGACGGGCGCGACGTGACCAGGGTGGACCCGGCGGCCGCTCCCCTGCCGACCTATCTCGGCACGCTCGGCATGTCGGGCCTGACGGCCTACTTCGGCCTGATCGAGGTCGGCCGTCCCGAGCCCGGGCAGACCGTCGTGGTCTCCGGAGCGGCCGGAGCCGTCGGCAGTGTCGTCGGGCAGATCGCCAAGATCCTGGGCTGCCGGGTCATCGGTATCGCCGGCGGCGAGGCCAAGTGCCGGATGGTGGTGGAGGAGTTCGGGTTCGACGCCGCGATCGACTACCAGAGCGAGGACATCCGCAAGGCACTGCGCGAGCACGCCCCCGACGGTGTCGACGTGTACTTCGACAACGTCGGCGGAGACGTTCTGGACGCCGTCCTGCTGCGGCTGGCGCGCGGCGCCCGTGTCGTCGTGTGCGGCGCGATCTCCCAGTACAACAGCACCAAGCCGCAGGGGCCCGCCAACTACCTGTCGCTGCTGGTGAACCGCGCCTCCATGACGGGCATCGTGGTGTTCGACTACGCCGAACGGTACGCCGAGGGCATCGCTCAGATGGCGACATGGCGGGCGGAGGGCCGGCTGAAGTCCCTTGAGGACGTGGTGTCCGGCTCCGTCGCGGAGTTCCCCGAAACCCTGATGCGGCTCTTCCGTGGTGACAACCGCGGCAAGCTCGTGCTGAAGATCGCCGACTGACCGGGCCGGAAGGAGGAGGGGAAGGGAAGGCAGAGATCCGATGAAGGCACTGACCTACCACGGCCGTCACGACATCCGCTACGGGGAGGTCCCCGACCCGGCCGTCACCAACCCCGCCGACGCGGTGGTGCAGGTGACCGCGGCCGGCATCTGCGGCAGCGACCTGCACATCTACGGCGGCAACGGGTTCAGCCCGGAACTGGGCTACACACCGGGACACGAGTGCGTCGGCGTGGTGGTCGACACCGGCGGCCAGGTCAGCCGGTTCAAGCCGGGCGACCGGGTCCTGGTGCCCGCCTCGGCCGGTTGTACGCACTGCCGGTCGTGCGCGGCCGGGTTCACCGCCCGCTGCGAGCGCGCCAAGTCGAGCACGGAGCTCTGCTACGGGGTGAGCCCGCAGCTCCAGGGCAGCCAGGCCCAGGTCCTGGCCGTGCCCTACGCCGACGTCAATCTAGTGCACCTGCCCGAGGACATCTCCGACGAGGCCGCCGTCGTCCTCACGGACAACGCCCCCACCGCCTGGTACGGCTGCCGCCGGGCCCGCATCCAGCCCGGCGAGACCGTCCTGGTCATCGGCCTCGGCCCGGTCGGCCTCATGGCCGCCCAGTCCGCCTTCGCGATGGGCGCGGCGCGGGTACTGGGCGCGGACCTGGTCGCGGAGCGCCGCGCCTTCGCCGCCGGCCTGGGGGTCGAACCGGTGGAGGGCGACGACGCGCGGGCGGCCATCCAGGACATGACCGCCGGCCGCGGTCCGGACGCCGTGGTGGAGGCCGTGGGCTCCGACGCCACCATCCAGCTCGCCCTCAAGGCCGTCCGGCAGGCCGGCCGGGTCAGCGTCATCGGGGTCAGCCAGAACAAGGCGTTCCCGTTCCACATGTACCTGGCGCAGGTCAAGGAACTGGAGTTCGCCATCGGGCTGTGCTCGGTGCACTACGAACTCCCTCCCCTGATCGCGCTCACCCGTGCCGGCCGGCTCCAGCCCGAGGTCGTGGTCTCGCACCGCTTCGCCCTCTCCGAGGGCCCCGCGGCGTACGAACTGTTCGCAGGCCGCTCCGACGGCGTCCGCAAGATCCTCCTCGATCCGACCCACTGATCCGCACAGACATGCGCCTGCCAGGCGTTCGGCCGACCTCCTAGGGTGAACGCCTCGGACACTGGAGGTCGCCATGTCACAGCGCAACGAAGCCGCCGGCCAGCCCGGTCCGCGGCTGATGCCACTCCCCGAGGAACAGTGGGACGCCCGGACCCGGGAACTGCTGGCCTTCGCACCGCACGACCCGGGAAACCGGGTCCCGAACATCTTCACCACCCTCGTGCGCCATCCCGATCTCTACGAGCGGTTCCTGCCGTTCGGCGGCCAGTTGCTCCTCAAGGGCCGACTGCCGGAAGAGCTGCGCGAGTTATTGATCCTGCGCACCGCGTGGAACACCGGCGCACGGTACGAGTGGGGGCGGCACGTTCCCCTGGCCAGGGCCGCGGGCGTGACGGACGCGGACATCGACCGCGTCACCGAGGGCCCGGACACTCCCGGCTGGACCGACCTCCAGAGGCACCTGATCCGGGCGGCGGACGAGCTGAACCGCGAGGCGACCATGTCCGACGCGACCTGGGAGGCTCTGGCAGAGCACTTCGGCGACGCCGAACTGATCGAGATCGCCATGCTGGTGGGGCAGTACCACATGCTGGCCTTCTTCCTGAACGCCACCGGTGTGGAACTGGACCCCGGTTTCGACACCCGCCGGTTGTGAGGGTGTCGTGAGGGTTGAGCCCTGGATCAGGGCTGCGCGCCGTCGTCCGCCGGGCGGCGGCCCCAGGCCGAGATCATCGGGGAGGTGGCGAGGTCGAGACGGCCGGCCGCGACGGTGGCGAGGTGCCGCTCGATCTCCTCGTCCGTGGCGAGGCCCTCGGCGACGAGTTCGTCGCGCACCTGCTGGACGGTGGCCGTCTCCAGGACCTCGCACGCGGGTGAGGTGATCGGGAAGTACGCGTCGGCCTCGACGTCGGCGAGACCGGCCTCGCGCAGCAGGCGCGGCAGCCTGCGTCCGTAGGAGAGGTCGGCGCCGCGCTGCCGCAGCAGCCGGCGGAAGCCGGTGCGCAGCCGGTTGGCCAGCTCCTGCTCGGGGCCGTGCTCGTCGGGGCAGATCAGCGGCTGCAGCGCGGGGTCGGCGTCCTCGACCAGGAGCCACCCGCCGGGGCGCAGGGCCTGGACCATCGTGCGCAGGGCGGCATCGCGCTCGGCCACGTGGACCAGGACGAGACGGGCGTGGACCAGGTCGAAGGGCCCGGCCGGAGGCGCGTCGCGGCCCACGTCGTGGCGGAGTACCTCCACTCCCCCGGCGGCGGCCGACTCCGCCCAGGAGACATCGATGTCGGTGGCGAGCACGCGCCCGCGCGGCCCGACCCGTTCACGGAGCCACGCGGCGACGCTCGGCCCGCCGGCCCCGACCTCCCAGCACCGCCACCCCTCGTCGATCCCGACCGTCTCGAAGTGCCGGAACGTCGAGGCGTCGAAGAGGGCCGCCAGCGCGTCGAAGCGGGTACCGGCCTCGGCCTGCCGGTTGTCCAGGAGGTATCCCTTGTCCTGACCCATGAGCCGATCATGTCACGGCGGTTCCCGCCCCGGTCAGGCCCGCGGTGGCAGGCGGTGCAGTTCCACCTCGGTGAGCCGGCCGCCGGCGGCCGTGGCGGTCATGTAGGTGCAGTGGGGCTGACGGCGGCGGTCCGTCGGGGAGCCCGGGTTGAGCAGGCGCAGGCCGGTGGGGGCCGTGGTGTCCCAGGGGATGTGGCTGTGCCCGAAGACCAGCACGTCGAGGTCGGGGAAGCGGGCGGCGCAGCGCTTCTCCCGGCCCTGGGCGGGGCCCGTCTCGTGGATCGCCCCGAAGCGCAGCCCGCCCAGTTCCGCGTACGCCACCTCGGGCAGCCGGGCCCGCAGGTCCGGCCCGTCGTTGTTGCCGTACACGGCGACGAGCCTGCGGCAGCGGCTCTCCAGCAGGTCGAGGGTGGCCGTGTCGACCCAGTCCCCGGCGTGGAACACGACATCGGCGTGCGGGAGTTCGGCCAGCAGCGGCGCGGGCAGTTCCCTGGCCCGCTTCGGAAGGTGGGTGTCGGACATGAGGAGCAGGCGCACAGGTCCAGCCTAGAGGCAGCGGGCCGCTCCTCCCCGGAACCGACTTGACCGCGAACAGACAGACAGTGCAGCTCAGTTGCCGTGGCGACGGAGATGATCACGGCCAGGTCTCGAAAGGTGAGGCGGCGTTGCCTACCGGGTTAGCATCGGGCAACACGCAGTAAAGGGGTCCTTTCACTATGAGCGTCCGATCAGGGCGCGTGGTCTGGTGCCGTGCATCGCAAGGCGCCGGAACGCTCTCGTGGCGGAGCCACGTGGGCGTTCCGGCAACGCGGCGAGGTGCGGTGCCAGGCCGCGCGACCCGGACGGGCATAGTGAAAGGACCCCTCAAGACAGGACGTCTACGGCAAGCGACCCGAAGGGGCCCGGAAACCCGATGCCGGTCAAGGTCAGCGTCATCATCCCCGTCTACAACCCGGGGATCTACATCGAGGACTGCATCACCTCGCTGCAGAGGCAGTCCCTGCCTCCCGAAGAGTACGAGGTGATCTTCGTCGACGACGGCTCCACCGACGCCACCCCGGCCCGGCTCGACGCGCTCGCCGCCGAGGACCCGCGGATGAAGGTCATCCACCAGGAGAACTCCGGCTGGTCGGGCAAGCCGCGCAACGTCGGCATCGCCGCCTCGCAAGGCGAGTTCGTCATGTTCGTCGACAACGACGACTACCTGGGCGACGAGGCCCTGGAGCGGATGTACGACTACGGCGTGGCCAACGGCGCCGACGTCGTCGTGGGCAAGATGGCCGGCAAGGGCCGCGGCGTGCCGGTGGAGCTGTTCCGCCGCAACCACCCGCGTGCCACCGTCGAGAACGCCCCGCTCATCGACAGCCTCACCCCGCACAAGATGATCCGCCGTGCCTTCCTCGACCGCACCGGTCTGCGCTTTCCCGAGGGCAGGCGGCGTCTGGAGGACCACGTCTTCATCGCCGAGGCGTATCTGCGCGCGGAGAACGTCTCCGTGGTCAGCGACTACGTCTGCTACTACCACATCCGGCGGGACGACAGCTCCAACGCGGGCTTCGAACGCTTCGATCCCGCCGGGTACTTCAAGAACCTCCGCGAGGCACTCGACGTCGTCGAGAAGTACACCGAGCCCGGCCCGGTGCGCGACCGGCTCTTCCGCCGCTGGCTGCGCGTGGAGATGGTCGAGCGGCTGCGGGCCCGGCGCTTCCTGAATCTGCCGGACGACTACCGCAGGGAGCTGTTCGGGGAGATCCACGAGGTCGTCGTCGAGCGGTTCGGTCCCGGTGTCGCGGCAGGGCTGCAGCCGACGCAGCAGGTCGTCGCCGCGCTGACCGCGGCCGACCGGTACGACGACGTCGTGTCCTTCGCGGAATGGGAGGCCGGCATCGCGCCGCAGGCGGCCCCCGCGCACGTGGAGTGGCGGGACGGCTCCCTCAGCATCGGCTTCACGGCCGAGTACACCTCCGGCGGCGAGCCGATGGCCTTCCCCGCCGGCGCCGAGGCGACACCGCTGAACGACACGCCCAAGGACGTGACCGAGGGCGTGGCGTGGGTCGCCTCGGAGACCGCCGCGCGCTTCGGGCAGGCCACGGCCGATCTGCTGCTGCGGGAGCGGTCGAGCGCCGCGCAGTACTTCCAGCCGGTGAAGTTCACCCGCGAGGCCGTGCCGGCCGGGGACGGCGAGGAGGTCCGGCTGGTGCTGCGGGCGACCGCCACCGTCGACCCGGCCGGCCTGCCGGGTGACGGCGTCTGGGACGCGGTCGTACGGGTCAAGCTGGGCGGCTGGACCAAGGAGTGCCGGCTGGGCCCGGCCCCGCGGGCGAACCGGCCCACGCCTGATGTGGGAATCGTCGGCGACCGGACGGCTCTGCCGTACTGGACGGAGCCGCACGGCAACCTCTCCCTGCAGCTCGGGGCTCGGGGCAAGCGGCTGGGTCTGGGCGGCGTGCAGCCGATGGACGTCACCGTCTCCGGGGACCGCTTCCGTGCTCCGCTGCCGCTGCACGTCGACGGCGAACGGGAGGTGCCGCTGAGGTTCGTCTCCTCGAGCCGGATCCTCGACGCGTCGGGCACGCTCTCCCCCGCTCCGGACGGAAGCGGTTCCGTACTGGAGGCGGCCATGCCCGCCAAGGACCTCTCGCGTGACACCTGGCGGGTGGCTGTGTGTCTGACCCCGGGCGCCGAGCGGCCCCGCTTCACCGGGCTGCCGTTCGCGCTGCGCGCCGCCGACGGTCAGGTGCTGGTGGTGCCGGCGCCGGGGCCCGGTGCCGCTCTGCGGGTGGCACGGCGCGCGCGGCGGGTACTCGGTGCCGCGCGGCGGAAGGTGGTCACCCGTATCAGGATCGGAGGGCAGTGACAGCATGCGACCACTGGGGATAGAGGGCGCCTGGATTCTGGAGCCCAAGGTCTTCCCGGACGACCGGGGCAGCTTCCACGAGTGGTACCGCGGCGAGGAGTTCCGCGAGGCCACGGGCCATGATCTGGCCCTGGCCCAGGCCAACTGCTCGGTGTCCCGGCGGGGCGTGCTGCGGGGTGTGCACTTCGCCGATGTCCCGCCCAGTCAGGCCAAGTACGTCACGTGTGTGCGCGGTGCCGTCCTGGACGTGGTGATCGACATCCGGGTGGGTTCCCCCACCTACGGCCAGTGGGAGGCCGAACGGCTCGACGACGACACCCGGCACGCGGTGTTCCTCGCCGAGGGTCTGGGCCACGCCTTCATGGCTCTGACCGACGACGCCACCGTGGTCTATCTGTGCTCCACCGGCTACGCCCCGGAGCGCGAACACGGCATCCACCCCCTCGACCCGGCCCTCGGCATCGCCTGGCCCGAGGGCATCACCCCGCTCCTCTCCCCCAAGGACGAACAGGCCCCGACCCTGGCCGAGGCGGAGCGCCAGGGGCTGCTCCCGTCGTACGAGGCGTGCCGGGCCTACTACGAGGAGCTGCGGGACAGGCGGCTCGACGGCTGACCCACGTACGGCGCCGGCCGCCGCCCCTGAGGGGCGGCGGCCGGCGTCGTCGTTCAGCGGCTAGCGGCTGACGCCCACCTGTTCCAGGGACTTGCGCAGGGGCTCCCAGCCGATACGGCGGGGCAGGCCGCGGTTGCGGGCCTGGGTGAGGGGTCCCCAGAAGCCCGCTTCCAGGAGGGTCTCGGGGCGGACCGCGCCGGCCCGTTCGAGGATCGCCTCGGGGACCTTCTGCGGGTCGGGCACCTTGTACTCGGCCATGATCTCGTCGTACTTGTCGTGCAGGACCCGGTTGTCCGGGTCGGCGCCGAAGACGACGAGCTGGCCGGTGGGGGCGGTGTCCACCTGGACCGTGACCAGGTCGGGGCGGTAGCGCGCCAGCACCTCGGTGATCTTGTAGACGTCACCGGTCCAGGCGTTGGTGTGCCGGTCCCGGGCCGCCTCGTCCACGCTGCGCGGCAGCATGTCGTCGAAAACGATCACGCTGGACCAGTCGGAGTGCTTCTCGACGTTCATGAAGTCGCGCAGGGCGTACTCGAAGATGTGCATGCCGTCGATGAACGACAGATCCAGCGTGGTGCGGCGCCAGTAGCCGAAGGGGCTGCGGCCGCGGCGCAGGTTGCGCAGCGGGTGACGGCCGCCCTTGAGGTGCTGGAGGGGGTTGTCACGGGCGAAGAAGTCGTCACTGGTGGCCTTCACCAGGTGGACGTCGCACTTCAGCTCCGAGACCACCTTGAAGGCGGGGTCGATCGCGATGCTGGGGACGCGGGACAGGCGCAGGCTGCGACCGTCGTTGACGCCGATCTCCAGGTAGTTGCGATTGGCGCTGACCTTGTGCAGTCCCCGGAGGAACTCATGGCGTTTCACGAAGTGGGACCTTCCTTGCGGATGCGGGGCAATGCTTCGTGCAGGGCGGAGCGCCACTCGCGTGGCGGGGGCAGGCCGATCTCCTGCCACCGGCCGTGCGCGAGGGCGCTGTACGCCGGGCGGGGCGCGGGCCGGGGGAAGGCCGCGCTGCTGGTGGGGCGCACCCGGTCGGGGTCGGCGCCGAGCAGGGAGAAGACCTCGCGGGCCAGCTCGTACCAGGTGGCCTCGCCGGAGGCGGTGGCGTGGAAGACGCCGTGCGCGTCGGGGCCGAGCCGGGGTCCGAGGTCGGCGATCCGCTCGGCGACGTCCGCGCTCCAGGTGGGCTGTCCGCGCTGGTCGTCGACGACGTCGAGGGTGTCGCGGCGGGCTTCGAGACCGATCATGGTCCGCACGAAGTTGGTGCCGTGGACCCCGTAGAGCCAAGCCGTGCGTACGACCGCGCTCGCCCCGGGGAGTTCCTCCAGCACGGCCCGCTCCCCGGCAAGCTTGGTGCGGCCGTAGGCGGTGCGCGGGGCCGGCGGGTGGTTCTCCGGGTAGGGGCCGCCGGTTCCGGTCTCGCCGGAGAAGACGTAGTCGGTGGAGAGGTGGATCAGCCGGGCGTCGTGCGCCGCGCAGGCCCGGGCCAGGAACCGCGGGCCGTCGCCGTTGATCTCCAGGGCGCGCGCCTCGTCGGTCTCGGCGTCGTCGACCGCCGTGTACGCGGCGCAGTTCACGACGAGGTCGGGGCGGTGGTCGCGCACCGCCGCGGCGACGGCCTCGGGGCGTGTGATGTCCAGGGCGGAGCGGTCCAGGCCCACCACGTCCTCGCCGCGCCGGGTGAGCTCCTCGACGACGTCGTGGCCGAGCATGCCGCCCGCTCCGGTGATCAGCCACCTCATGCGCGCTCCTGGGCGACGCGCCGCTTCAGGGGCTCCCACCAGGCACGGTTGTCGCGGTACCAGGCGACGGTCTCGGCGAGGCCGGTGGCGAAGTCGTGGGCGGGGCGGTAGCCGAGTTCGTCGCGGGCCTTGGACCAGTCGACGGAGTAGCGCAGGTCGTGGCCCTTGCGGTCCTCGACGTACTCCACCCGGTCCCAGTCCGCGCCGCAGGCTTCGAGGAGCAGGCCGGTGAGTTCCTTGTTGGTGAGTTCGGTGCCGCCGCCGATGTTGTAGACCTCGCCGGGGCGGCCCTTGGTGCGGACGAGGTCGACCCCCTGGCAGTGGTCGTCGACGTGCAGCCAGTCCCGGATGTTGCGGCCCTCGCCGTACAGGGGCACCTTGTGGCCGTCGAGGAGGTTGGTGACGAACAGCGGGATGACCTTCTCGGGGAACTGGTGCGGGCCGTAGTTGTTGGAGCAGCGGGTGACACGCACGTCCAGGCCGTGGGTGCGCTGGTAGGCGAGGGCGAGCAGGTCGGAGGAGGCCTTGGAGGCCGAGTACGGCGAGTTCGGCTGGAGCGGGTGGTCCTCCGGCCAGGAGCCGGACTCGATGGAGCCGTACACCTCGTCGGTGGAGACGTGCACGAACGGGCCCACGTCGTGGCGCAGGGCGGCGTCCAGCAGGGTCTGGGTGCCGAGCACGTTGGTGCGGACGAAGTCGGCGGCGCCGGTGATGGAGCGGTCCACATGCGACTCGGCGGCGAAGTGCACGACCTGGTCGGCGTCGGCCGTCAGCTTGTCGACGAGTTCGGCGTCGCAGATGTCGCCCTGGACGAACTCCAGCCGGGGGTGGGTCAGTTCGAGGTTGTCGAGGGTGCCGGCGTAGGTGAGCTTGTCCAGCACGGTGATGCGCGGCGCGTCGGGCGCGTCCGAGGCGAGCAGCGCACGGACGTAGCGGGAGCCGATGAACCCGGCGGCACCGGTGACGAGGAGGTTCATGAAGTGATCTGCACCTTGCTGTGGTCTCCGAGGACGAGTCGGTGGGCGCTGGGGACGCTGGGGGCCGGGGTCACCTGGACATGCCGGCCGATCAGCGAGGACTCGATCCGGCCGACGCCCTGGATCGAGGAGTCCCGCAGCACGATCGAGAATTCCAGTTCGCTGTCGGTGATCCGGCAGTTCTCGGCGATCGAGGTGAAGGGACCGACGTAGGAGTCGCTGACGAGGGTTCCCGCGCCGATGACGACGGGCCCCACGATGCGGGAGTTGACGATCCGGGCGCCCTCTTCCACGACGACCCGCCCGATGGTCTGTGAGGCGTCGTCGACCGTGCCGTCGATGCGGCGCTCCATGGCTTCGAGGACCGTGCGGTTCACCTCGAGCATGTCGCCGACGTTGCCGGTGTCCTTCCAGTAGCCCTTGATGACCGTGGAGCGCACGTCGGCGCGGGAGTCGATCAGGTGCTGGATGGCGTGGGTGATCTCCAGTTCGCCGCGCCAGGACGGTTCGATGGCGCGCACGGCCTCGTGGATCGCGGGCGTGAAGAGGTAGACGCCGACCAGGGCGAGGTCGCTCTTGGGCCGGTCGGGTTTCTCCTCCAGGCCGATCACCTGGCCGGACGGGTCGAGTTCGGCGACACCGAAGGCGCGTGGGTCGGCCACGCGCGTGAGCAGGATCTGGGCGTCGGGCCGGCTGTCGCGGAACTCGTCGACGAGGTCGGTGATGCCGCCGACGATGAAGTTGTCGCCGAGGTACATCACGAAATCGTCGTCGCCGAGGTAGTCCTGGGCGATCAGTACCGCGTGGGCCAGCCCGAGGGGCCGCTCCTGGGGGATGTAGGTGACCTTCAGGCCGAACTTCGACCCGTCTCCCACCGCTTCCTCGATCTCGGCGGCCGTGTCCCCGACGATCATTCCCACGTCGGTGATGCCGGCCTCGGCGATCGACTCCAACCCGTAGAAGAGCACGGCCTTGTTGGCCACTGGCACCAGTTGTTTGGCCGACGTGTGTGTGATCGGCCTCAGTCTTGTTCCTGCGCCGCCGGACAGCACGAGAGCCTTCATTCGGTTCACCTTAGTCGTGATCCGGCGGATGTGAACATCACTTCTTTTGGTTGTCGACGCGCGGAGTTACTCGGATCGTCACCGAGCGGTCTCTCGCGGAGCGGTCAGTCCTCGCCCCTGACGATGTTCCACTCCGCCCCGGAGGCTGTGATTCCGGGAGTGGCCCGGTTCTCGACGGCGGGGAGGCAGGTCCGCGGCGCGGCCTTGCCGCGCAGGCGGCGTGCCTTCGACCAGCCGGTCTCGGGGCGACGGACGACGGGCTTCTCACTTACGTCCATGGACGTCACGACTCATCATCTTCCTTCTGGATCCGTTGCTCTTCGGGTATCCCGAGAGAAACCGAACAAACGCGCGTCGCGACGCCTGGACCGAGGCTCTCAACCCCTCTGCGGGGCAGAGCCGTTCACCTCCTCACGGATTGGGGCGAGCCGCGCTGATGTCGCCCAGCGCGGACTCCGGGTCGACCTCCATGACCATGTCGCCCAGGGAGACGATGCCCACGGGATGCCCGTGGTCGACGACCGGGATACGGCGCACGGAGTGCTCGCGCATCAACTCCACCGCGTGGACCAGGTCCTCGTCGGGGCCGATGGTGACCAGGTCGTCGCTGTACGCGCCGGCCACGGTGGTCCGCTCCGGGTCGGCGCCCTCGCTGACCGACCGGATCACCAGGTCACGGTCGGTGACCAACCCGCGCAGATCGTCGCCGTCCGTCACCAGGACGGCTCCGAGGTCCTCGTCGCGCATGATGCGGGCCACCTGGGCGACGGAGGTCTGCGGTCCGACCGTGGCCGGATCGCCGGTCATGATGTCGCGGACATGCCGAGCCATGACGTGCCTCTCTTCCTGTCTCCTCGCGGTCCCCCGTCCGATGTCGCCCCGGGTACCCGCAGCACCCGCCCGGTCACCAGGGATTCGCGCGGGGCGTTCAGCGCCCGAGCGCCAGCTCCGCCCACACCTGCTTGCCGCCGCTGACCGGCAGTGTGCCCCAGGTCGCCGAGAGTGCCTCGACGAGGAGGACGCCCCGGCCTCCGGTGGCCTCCCAGCCGATGCTGGTCGGTCGGACCGGGGAGCGGGGCGAGGCGTCGGCGACGGCGACGCGCAGGCGGTCGCCGACGAGGGTGAGGTCCATGCGGACCTGGCCGTCGGTGTGGACGAGGGCGTTGGTGACGAGTTCGGAGACCACGAGGAGGGCGGCGTCGAAGTCCTCGGTGACGCCCCAGGAGCGCAGGGTGCGCCGGGCGAAGCGGCGGGCGTGCCCGACGGCCTGCGGCACGCGCCAGACGGTCCAGCTCTCCCGCAGCGGGCGCAGGTCCATGCCGTCGTAGCGCAGGAGGAGCACGGCGACGTCGTCGCCGCGCTGGGCGTTGCCGAGGAGGGCGTCGGCGACGAGCCCCAGGTCGACGGGGGCGGAGGCGGCCAGCTGGTCGGCGAGGTGCGTCATGCCCTCGTCGATGTCGGAGCCGGGCGTCTCGACGAGCCCGTCCGTGACCAGGGCGATCAGGGTGCCGACGGGGAGCCGGAGCGGGCTCATGGGGAAGTCGGCCTGGGTGATCACCCCGAGGGGTGGGCCGCCCTCGGCCTCCGCGATCTCGGTCCTGCCGTCCGGGTAGCGCAGTACCGGCGGCAGATGCCCGGCCCGCACGCACCAGGCGGAGCCCTCCTCCAGGTCGATGTCGACGTAGGCGCAGGTGGCGAAGAGGTCGCTCTCCATGTCCATGAGGAGCCGGTTGGCGTGGGAGACCACCACGTCCGGCGGGTGTCCTTCGACGGCGTAGGCGCGCAGGGCGGTGCGCATCTGGCCCATGAGGGTGGCGGCGCCGGCGCTGTGGCCCTGGACGTCGCCGATGACGAGGGCGACGTGGTGGTCGGGCAGCGGGATGACGTCGTACCAGTCGCCGCCGAGCTCCAGCCCCGCCGTGCTGGGCAGATAGCGGGTGACGGCCTCGGCGCCCGGCAGGCGGGGCAGGCGGCGGGGCAGCAGCTGGCGCTGGAGCATGCCGACCAGTTCGTGTTCGGCGTCGAAGGCACGGGCCCGGGTCAGGGCTTGTCCGGCGAGCCCGGCACAGGCGGTGAGCAGGGCGCGTTCGTCGGAGCCGAAGTCGTGCGGCGTGTCCCAGCCGATCAGACAGGCCCCGGCCATGCGGTTCCCGGCGGGCAGCGGCAGGACGGCGAGGCCCCCGGGTCCGACCTCGGCGAGGCCGCGTTCCAGGGCGCTGCCGGCGGGCCAGATGCGGGCGCGGCCCTCGCGCAGCGCGGCGGCGAGGGTGGGCATGGCGCGTACCGGCGCGTCGGGCCATTCGGTGCGCCACTCCCGGCGCCACAGCTCGGGCCAGGCCTCGGGTTCGGGCGGGTCGAGGACGGCGACGACGAGCCGGTCGCTCTCCAGCTCGGCGAGCGCGATGCGGTCGGCCCTGAGCGGGCGCCGGAGGGCGGCGACGACGGCCTTGCCGACGTCGCGCACGGTGACGGCGGTGGCCAGCGCGGTGGCCAGGCGCTGGACGCGGGCCACGTCGGTGACGTCGGAGCGCAGCGTGGCGGCGTCGTCGACGGTGCCCACGAGCCGTGCGGAGTGGCCCACGCCGCCGGGCAGGAGGCGCCCGCGCAGCCGGAGCCACTTCGGCGGTCCGGTGGGCTGCAGCACCCGGAACTCCAGCTCCCGGTCGCCGATGGACATGTGGTCGGCCTCCACCACGGACATCAGTGAGGGCAGGTCCTCCGGCACGGTCAGGCCGAGCAGGGTCTCGACCCGGCCGTCGAAGTCCTCGGGTTCCAGGCCGAACAGGTCCAGCAGGTCGTCGCCGGCCCGGACGCGGCCGGTGTCCATGGCGAGGCTGAACGCGCCGGGCGGCAGTTCACCGCCCTCGGCGGGCGCGGCCGGGGCGGGGAAGGCGACCGCCTCGGAGATGAGCTGGAGGCACTCGCGGTCGTCGGCGTCGAATCCGCCGGGGCGCTCGCACACGGCGAGGAGGCAGCCGCCGCCGTCCCCGTGGACGGGCAGGGCGGTCAGGAAGAAGTCCCGGGACGGCACGCGCCGGGCCTGGACGTGCTCGGCGAGCTCCGCGGGGCCCAGCGAGACGGGGCGTCCGCCGCGGTGGGCCTCGGCGACCGGGGACCGCCCGGTGCGCGGATAGCTGTCGCGCAGTCCGTACAGCGTCCTCGGCACCCCGGCCGACTCCACCAGGCGCAGCAGTTCGCCGTCCTGGCCGGGGGTGTACAGGGCGGCGAACGCGGCGCCGGCGAAGACGAGTGCCTGTTCGAGAACCCGGTGCACACGCTCCGGCGATTCCTGATCGACCGCGATCGCTTTGAGGGCACCTTCGGCACGCAGCGTTCGCGTTCTGCGTTCTTGGGGTTCTCGGGCGCCCTGACTGACCACGTTGGCCATTACAGCGCTTATGAGACACCCGCGCAGCCCCTGTGAGCGTTCCGTGGACCGGCGTCGAGGCGAGCGCTCGAACGGAACCGAACATGTCTTTACCTATGCGTTCCGCACGCTGTTCTCGTGACAGCCGTGACTGTCCGGGCCCGGCGCGTGGCTGGAAGGCTCGGTGCTGATCACGGAGGGGGACGCATGGACAAGCGGTACGAGGTGTACGCGCTGGCCGACCGGCACTTCTACGAGACACCGGACCGGCTGGCGCGAGGCGGGCAGGAGGCCTCACCGGAGGCGGCCGCGCACCTCTACGAAACGGCCCGCCGGCCCGTGCCCGAGGGCTGGGAGACGGCGCGGATCGGGGACTGGCTGACCATGACGCCGCCCGGTCCGGACGGCGAGCCGCTCCAGGGTCCCGCGCAGGGCTGGAAGATCCACGCCTCGGCGACCCGGGCGAACGCGGAGAAGATCGCCGGGATCGTCTGGGACTACTGCGTCGAGCGGCGCGTCCCCTTCAAGTTCGTGCCCGGCCCGCACCTGCTGCACCTGCGCAACACCAAGTACGCGCCCCGCGACGGCAGCGGCAAGTTCGTCACCGTCTATCCGGCCGACGAGGAGCAGCTGCACGAGGTGCTGCGCGAGCTGGGCGCGCTGCTGGAAGGGTTCGAGGGGCCGTACATCCTCACCGATCTGCGCTGGGGCGAGGGTCCGCTGTACGTCCGCTACGGCGCCTTCGCGCGCTCGTTCGTGGTGGACGAGCGGGGCTCGCTGGTGCCGGCGGTGCGCGACGGCGCGGGGCAGCTGGTGCCGGACCGGCGGACTCCGTCCTTCCAGGTGCCGGAGTGGGTGACGCTGCCGGCGTTCCTCCAGCCGCATCTCGACGCGCGGAACAACACGACGACGGGCGAGCTGCCGTACCGCATCGAGAAGGCGCTGCACTTCTCCAACGGCGGCGGGGTGTACGTGGGCACCGACACCCGCGACGGCCGCAAGGTCGTCCTCAAGGAGGGCCGGCCGCACGCGGGACTCGCCTCGGACGGAGCCGACGCGGTCGCCCGGCTGGAGCGGGAGAAGCGGGCGCTGGAGCAGGTCGCGGGCACGGGCGTGGTCCCGGAGGTGCGCGACTGGTTCGAGCTCGGCGGCCACCGGTTCCTGGTGATGGACTTCCTGGAGGGCCGCCCCCTCAACTCGTTCTTCGCCGAGCGGCATCCGCTGCTGGCCCAGGATCCCGACACGGAGGCCGTCGCCTCCTACACGGCGTGGGCGCTGCGCATCCACCGGGAGGTGGAGGAGGCCGTGGCGGCGGTGCACGCGCGCGGCATCGTCTTCAACGACCTGCACGTGTTCAACATCATGGTCGCGCCGGACGAGGAGTCGGTCTTCCTCCTCGACTTCGAGGCGGCGGCCCCGGCCGAGGAGAACGGCCGCCAGGTCGTCGCCCACCCGGGCTTCTTCGCGCCGCCGGACCGCCGGGGCGCCGATGTCGACCGCTACGCGCTGGCCTGTCTGCGGCTGGCCCTGTTCCTGCCCGTGACCACGCTGTTCGTGGTCGACCGCGGCAAGGCGGCGCATCTGGCCGAGGTGATCTCGCACGAGTTCCCGGACGTGCCGCGGGAGTTCCTCGACGAGGCGGTCGCGGAGATCACGCGGGAGGTGTCCGGCCGTACGGTTGCCGCTCCGTCCGCACCGGTGGACCCCGGTGACTGGCCGTACAGCCGCGACTCGATGGTCAAGGCGATCCTCGCCTCGGCCACCCCGGAGCGCGACGACCGGCTCTTCCCCGGCGATGTCGCCCAGTTCTCCGACGGCGGCGGGCTCGGGCTCGCCCACGGCGCGGCCGGAGTGCTGTACGCGCTGGACGCGGTCGGCGCCGAGCGGTACGAGGAGGGTGAGCGCTGGCTGCTCACCCGGACGGCACCGGCCCCGGTCGGCACACCGCTCGGCCTGTACGACGGGCTCGCGGGCGTCGCCCTGGTCCTGGACCGGCTCGGGCACCGGCAGCGGGCGCTGGACCTGGTCGAGGGCATCCTCGCCGAGCGGTGGCAGAACCTCTCCTCCGACCTGCACGGCGGACTGGCCGGACTCGGTCTGGTCCTCGGCCGGCTGGCCGAGACGACGGGTGAGACGGAGCTGCGCGAGCGGGCCGACGAGGCCGCGCGGATCCTCGTACAGCGGCTCACCGAGCCGCCGCCGGCCACGCCCAAGCGGCGCGCCGGACTGCTGCGGGGCGCGACCGGTCCCGCGCTGCTGATGCTGCGGCAGTACGAGTGGACCGGCAAGGCGGGCTGGCTGGACGCCGCGGCCATCGCCCTGCGCCGGGACCTGGAGTCCTGCAAGACCCGCGAGGGCGGGTCGCTGGAGGTCGACGAGGGCTGGCGGACCCTGCCCTACCTCGGCGACGGCAGCGCGGGACTCGGCATGGTCCTCGACGACCTCGTGGCCCACGCCCCCGGCCTCGCCGGGGAGTTCGAGGCGGCGCGCTCCGGAGTCCTGACCGCCGCCACCTCACGCTTCTACGCGCAGCCCGGGCTCTTCCAGGGCCGGGCCGGAATGATCCTGCACCTCAGCCGCACGACCTCGCCGGACGCGACCGCGGACCGGCTGACCGGGCAGATCGCCGGACTGGGCTGGTTCGCGATGGCGTACCAGGGCCAACTGGCCTTCCCCGGCCACCAGATGATGCGGCTGTCGATGGATCTCGCCACCGGAACGGCGGGGTGCCTGTTGGCGCTCGGCGCGGCCCTCGACCCGGCGACCGACGCCCACCTGCCGTTCCTCCCGCCGCCGCACCGGCGGCCCCACTGACGCGGCTCCGCGATCCCGCGGAGTCGTGACACCACCCCGTCCCCACGGATGACCACGGACGGACAACCGACGGAAGGACACACCATGGCACTTCTCGACCTGCAGACGATCGAGTCCGAAGAGCGGACCGACGGCGGCGGCAACAGCACGGTGAGCCTGCTCTCCTGCATCAGCGCGGCGAGCGTCCTGCTCTGTCTCTGACCGCGTCTGCGGTACGGCTCCGGTCGGCCTTCTCCCTTCGGGGACAGGGCCGCCCGGGGCCCCACCCGTCCCGCGAAAGGCCCCTATGACCCCGCGTGGTGACGACGATCCGGCGGCCGGACAGGCCCGCGCGCTGCTGCGTACGGCCACCCGGTACAGCGGGGCCCGCTGTGCGGCCCTGTGCCTGGTGAGCATCACCGCGACCGGCGCCGGACTGCTGCTGCCCGCCGCGCTCGGCCGGGCCCTCGACCTTCTGCTGGCGCAGGCTCCGGCGACCCGCTGGGTGCTCTACTGCGCCGGCCTCGTGCTGCTGCTCGCCCTGCTCGACGCGGCGCAGACCGTTCTCACCGGCACCGTCGACGCCCGTAGCACCGCGTGGCTGCGCCGCACACTCACCGGACACGTCCTGGCCGTCGGCCCCCGCGCGGCCGACCGCTTCGGCTCCGGTGACCTCGTCGCCCGTCTGGTCGGCAACGCGGCCGAGGCGGGGACCACGCCCGCGGCCCGGGCGGCGCTCCTCGCGGCGCTCGCCGGGCCGGTCGGCGGCGTGGTCGCGCTCGGCCTGATCGACTGGTGGCTCGCGGCCGTCTTCCTCGTCGGAGCCCCCGTTCTCACTCTTCTGCTGCGCGCCGTCTCCCGTGACACCTCGGAGAGCGCGGCCCGGTATCAGCGGGCCCAGGGCCGGATCGCGGCCGCGCTCGCGGAGGCCGTCGAGGGCGTCCGTACGGTCCGGGCGGCGGGTACGGAGGACAAGGAGACGGCCCGCGTGCTGCGCCCGCTGCCCGAGCTGTCCCGGGCCGGACACCGCATGTGGCGGGTGCAGGGGCGGGCCGCCGCGCAGGCGGTCGCCGTGGCGCCGCTGCTGCACCTCGGGGTCGTCGCCGTGGCCGGTGTGCTGCTCACCCGGGACCGCCTGTCGGTGGGGGACGTCCTCGCGGCCTCGCGGTACGCGGTGCTCGCGACGGGCGTCGGCGTCCTGGTCGGCCGGCTCGCGGGCCTGGCGCGGGCCCGGGCGGCGGCCCGGCGTCTCGGGGAGGTCCGGACAGAGCCCGCGACCGGGTTCGGCGCGTGCCCGCTGCCCGACGGGCCCGGCCGGCTGGAGCTGCGCGGCGTGACGGCCCGGCGCGGCGGACGCGTCGTGCTCGACGGAGTGGACCTCGTCGTGCCGGGGGGCACGACGATGGCCGTGGTCGGCCCGTCCGGTGCGGGCAAGTCGTTGCTGGCCGCGCTCGCCGGGCGGCTGGCCGACCCGGACGAGGGCGAGGTGCTCCTCGACGGGGTGCCGCTGCGCGACCTGACCCACGCCGACCTGCGCGGGGCCGTCGGCTACGCCTTC
Source organism: Streptomyces sp. NPDC008137 (assembly GCF_042957035.1). NCBI lineage: Bacteria > Bacillati > Actinomycetota > Actinomycetes > Kitasatosporales > Streptomycetaceae > Streptomyces > Streptomyces sp. NPDC008137. The sequence goes on from NZ_JBIBHN010000034.1 coordinate 18,981, forward strand.
GCCCGCCCGGCCCTCCTGGGCGGCACGGTCGGGCAGGCGATCGGCCTCGGCCTGCCCGACCCCTCCCCCGCCCGCGTCCGGGAGGCGGCCCGCACGGCCCTCGCCGACGACTTCGTCCGGCGTCTTCCCGACGGCTACGACACGGCCGTCGCCGACGCCCCGCGTTCCGGCGGCGAGTCCCAGCGGCTGGGCCTCGCCAGGGCCTTCGCCCACGGCGGCCGGCTGCTGATCCTCGACGACGCCCTCTCCAGCCTGGACACGGTGACGGAACGCCACATCACGGACGCCCTCCTCGGCGACGGCCCGGGCGGCACCCGGCTGCTGGTCGCCCACCGCAGTGCGACGGCGGCGTCCGCCGATGCGGTGGCATGGCTGGACGAGGGGCGGGTGCGGGCGGTGGGGCGGCACGAGGAGCTGTGGCGGCTCGCGGAGTACCGGGCGGCGTTCGGGGAGGGGACGGAACCGGCCGGTACGGGTGCGAGCGCGGAAGGGGGTGTGCCGGCATGACGGGCCGGATCCGGACGCGCGCGACTTCCGGGGACGGCGGATCCCCCGCCGGAACTGGCCTCCCGACCCGGGGTCTGCGCTTTCTGCTGGCCCGCCGCCGGGTCCTGTTCAGCCTGGTCGCCTGGTCCGTGCTCGAGACCGGGCAGACCTTTCTCATCGGCTACGGTCCCGCCCGCGCCCTGGACGAGGGGTTCCTGAAGGGGCGGGCGGACGTCGGGCTGATCTGGCTGGCGGTGACCGGGCTCGGTGTGCTCGTCGGCGCGTACGGGACCGCGCGGGTGTACGCCGCCGTCGCCGCGCTGGTCGAACCCCTCCGGGACCGGCTCGTGGAACGGGTCGTCTCGCGCGGCGTGCGGACCGGTGACCCGGGCTCGTTGTCGGGGCTGACGCAGCAGGTGGAGATCGCCCGGGACACCTTCGCCGGGCTGGTGATGGTCTCCCGTTCCTTCGTGTTCACCGCCGCCGGTGCCCTGGCCGGTCTGTTCGCCCTCGCCCCGCCGCTGCTGCTCGTCGTCGGGCCGCCCCTCGTCGCCGGAGTGGCACTGTTCGCGGCGACACTGCGGCCGCTGGCCCGGCGGCAGGAGAGGTTCCTCGTCGCCGACGAGGCGCTCGCCGGTGAGCTGGGCGCCGTCTGCCCGGGCCTGCGGGACATCACGGCGACCGGAGCGGAGGCACACATCTCCGCCGGCACCGGCGAACGGGTGGAGGCGGAGCTGCGGGCCGCACGTGCCCTGGCCCACTGGAGCGTGCTGCGCGTGGCGTCCCTGGCGGTCGGCGGCCAGCTGCCGATCGTGCTGCTGCTCGCCGCCGCCCCGTGGCTCCTGGCCCACGGCGTCACCACCGGCGCCCTGGTCGGTGCCCTCGCCTATGTCACCCAGTCCCTGCTGCCCGCCCTGCGCAACCTGGTCCATGGTCTGGGCACGAGCGGCTCCCGCCTGACGGTGGTGCTGCGCAGGCTGGCCCGGACGGACCCCGGCCCGCCCACGGGGAAGCCGGGCCCCGGACTCCCCGCGCCGGAGAAGGCCGAGGGCACACCCCCGGCCTTCTCCCTCACCTCAGCCACGTTCGCCTACGGCCCCGCCAGTGCCCCCGTGATCCAGGAGCTCGACCTCGCCCTCCCGGCCGGCTCGCACCTGGCCGTCGTCGGCCCGAGCGGCACCGGCAAGTCCACCCTCACCGCCCTGGTCGCCGGGCTCCTCACGCCGGACCGGGGGACGATCACGGTGGGCGGGCACCCCGTGCCCGGACCGGAGGCGGCCGCCGCGCGCGTACTGATCCCGCAGGAGGCGTACGTCTTCGACGCCACGCTGGCCGAGAACCTCGCATATCTGCGGCCGGACCCGGTGCCCGAGGAGGAGCTGCTCGCCGCGGCGGAGACGGTCGGGCTCGCCCCGCTGGCCGGCCGGCTCGGCGGTCTCGGCGCGCGGGTCGACCCGGCGGCCCTGTCGGCAGGCGAACGCCAGCTGATCGCGCTGACCAGGGCCTATCTGTCACCCGCCCCGCTCGCCCTGCTCGACGAGGCGACCTGTCATCTGGACCCGGAGACGGAGGAACGCGCGGAGCGGGCCTTCGCCGCGCGGCCGGGCGGGACCCTGGTGGTCGTCGCCCACCGCATCAGCTCGGCCCGCCGCGCCGGCCGGGTGCTGGTCATGGACGGCGGGAGCACGGCGTACGGCGGTCACGAGGAACTGCTGCGGACCTCGGAGCTCTACCGTGACCTCGTCGGCAGCTGGGCGCCCGGCCCGGCCCGGCGGCGGTCAGAGCCAGCCCTGCCCCTGCGAGATGCGGATCGCGTCGATGCGGTTGCGGGCCCCGGTCTTACGGGTGATGGCGGCCATGTAGTTGCGCACCGTCCCGTGGGACAGGTGCAGGCTCCCGGCTATCTCCGCGATGGAGGCTCCCTCGGCCGCGAGGGTTAGCACGCTCAGCTCTCGACGGGTCAGCGGCATCTCGGCCGCCTTGAGAAACCCGAAGCCCAGCGAGCCGTTGATGAAACGTTCCCCCTCAGCAACGCTGCGGATTGCGCGCAGCAGATTCTGCGGCGAGCCCTCCTTGTCGACGTAGCCGAGCGCGCCCGCCTCGACCGCCCGCTTCAGCAGTCCGGGCCTGTTGGCGGTGGCGAGCACGAGTAATCGCGGGCGCGACCGGTCCGGGCCCGGCCGACACAGCTCGCCCAGCGGAGGGATGCCGTAGGAGTCGGCACACTCCAGGTCCGCCGCACAAACGTCCGGATGCACGGATCGCACCAAGCCCGGGGCGCCGCGCCACGGCGTGTCGTGCACCGCCAGATCGGGCTCCCCCCGCAGCCACTCCGCCAGCACCGATCTCACCAGACATTCGTCGTGCACCAACAGCACCCGAATCACTGCCGCCCCCCTCGCTCGCCGTACGCCCCCTCGTCGTGTTGAGCGTGTGCCCCATTGTTCGCGACGGTGACCCTGCGTGGGCGCGAAGATCCAGCCATAAGGGTGCGCGGGGGCGCACGTGCGGCGCCCGTACGCCCGGCCGCGCTTCGACTTCGGCGGCATGAGATACGGCCGTCGGGGTACGCGGGCGCCCTTGCTGGAGCCGGAAGGCTGTAACCGACGGTAACTGTGGATCGTTCCGGTGCCGCTCGTCGTGCGCGACGGGCCGTCAGGGTGGAGATTTGTTCCTGAGCCCGGTCGCGCGGCCGTGCGAGGAGGTGGTCGGCGTGTCCGAGGGGCAGTCGTCCGCACAGGCGCCGGCAGCCGCCAGGACGCCGGTCGGCCGTCCGCTGCTGTCCCTGGCCTTGGCCTCGATGATGGACGAGGTGCACGCCCACTCCGGCGCGGTGTACCTGATGGCTCCGGACCAGCCGGTGCTGGAGATGGCGGTGATGGCCGGGCTGCCCCGGGCGTTCGCGGCGCCCTGGGAGCGGGTGGGGCTGAGCGCTCCGATCCCGGTCGCGGACGCGGCACGCGAGCGGCGACTGGTCTGGGTCGGCGGCGAGGAGGAGATGGCCCGCCACTACCCGCGGATCGCCGTGGTGCTGCCCTATCCGTTCGCCCTGGCCGCGGTGCCGGTGGCGACCGAGTCCACCGTCTACGGCGCGGTCTTCGTGACCTGGCCGGGCGGGCATCCACCAGAGCTGTCCGACCATGAGCGCGAGCATCTGACGGCGGCCTGCGGCCGGCTCGCGGTCCGGCTGGAGCGGGCGGCCGAGCACAGCATCCCGCCGCACCCCGAGACCGACATGCTGGCCTCGCCCCTGGTGGGCGGGATCGCCGGCACGCTCGGCACGGTCGAGGCGGCCCGGATGGTGAGCCGGCTGCCGTACGGACTGGTCTCGCTGGATCTGCACGGGCGGGTCGGCTTCGTCAACGCGGCGGCGGCGGAACTGCTGAACGTCCCGGTCAGCCGGCTGCTCGGCACCCAGCTGTGGGCGTCGGTGCCATGGCTCAACGACCCGGTGTACGAGGACCGCTACCGGGCCGCGCTGATGAGCCAGCACACCACGTCGTTCGTGGCGCTGCGCCCGCCGGGCGAGTGGCTGTCGTTCCGGCTGTATCCGAGCACGACCGGCCTCAGCGTCCGGATCACCAGGTCGCGGGCCGTGTCGGAGATGAACCGGGCCGCGCCCTCGCGCGACGGGACGCAGTCCCGGCTGGTCACCATCTCCCAGGTGCTGAATCTGGCCGGCGCGCTCACCGAGGCGGTCGGGGTGCAGGACGTGGTGCAGCTCGTCGCGGACGAGATCGCCCCGACCGTGGGCAGCCAGGCCCTGGTCGTGCTGGGCTCGCGGGCGAACCGGCTGCGCGTGCTCGGACATCGCGGGTACCGCGACGCGCACACGGTGGAACAGTTCGACGGGATGCCGCTCACCGAGCCCATGCCCGGCACGAAGGTGCTGCGGACGGGCGTGCCCGCGTTCTTCGAGTCGCGGGAACAGCTGGAGCGCCTCTACCCGGCGCGGCTCGCCACCCCCGACGGATTCGCGGCCTGGGCCTATCTGCCGCTGATCGCCCAGGGACGGCCGGTGGGGACGTGCGTGCTCTCCTTCACCGAGCCGCACCCCTTCCCTACGGAGGAGCGGGCGGTGCTGACGAGCCTGGCCGGGCTGATCGCCCAAGCGCTGGAGCGGGCCCTGCTCTACGACGCCAAACACCGGCTCGCGCACGGCCTCCAGGAGGCGCTGCTGCCGCACTCGCTGCCGGCGCTGCCCGGGATCGAGGCGGCCGGCCGCTATGTGCCGGCCACTCAGGGCATGGACATCGGCGGCGACTTCTACGACCTGGTGGGCACGCAGGGCACGGCGGCGGCGGTGATCGGGGACGTGCAGGGGCACAACGTCACGGCGGCCGGGCTGATGGGGCAGGTCCGCACCGCGGTGCGCGCGTACACGGCCGTGGGCCAGGCGCCCGAGGAGGTCATGCGCAGCACCAACCGGCTGCTGCTCGACCTGGGGGCCGAACTGTTCGCCAGTTGCCTGTACCTGCGGCTCGACCCGGCGCACGGCCGGGCCGTGATGTCCCGGGCGGGTCATCCGCCGCCGCTGCTGAGACGGCCGGACGGGCGGGTGCGCGTCCTGGACCTGGCCGGGGGCCCGCTGCTGGGCATCGACTCCTCGGCGGTGTATCCGACGACGGAGGTCGTCCTCGCCCCCGGCTCGCTGCTCGTCCTCTACACCGACGGGCTGGTCGAGTCCCCCGGCACGGACTTCGAGGAGGCCCTCGCGGACCTGGGCCGGCGCCTGGCCGACGCCGGGGACCAGCCGCTGGACGAGCTGGCCGACAGTCTCGTTCATCAGGGGCGGCACCACCGGGACGGGGAGGAACGGCTCGACGACATCGCGCTGTTGCTGCTCAGGGCCGTCGGGTAGGGCGGGCGGGGCATACACGGACGGGCCGGTCCCCCGCACGAGGACCGGCCCGGTGCACCGCCGTACGGTGCTCGAATGCGCCGGTGGGCCGACCCGGTCCCGCCAGGAAGGGGGCGGGACCGGGCCGGCATCGTCGGACCGGCTCCGACGGTTCTCAGGTCAGCGGGACTCGGTCAGACCCGAGTTGTCCTCGACGCCCTGCCCGGCGTCCTGACCGGCACCGGCTCCCGCTTCCTCGCCCGCACCGGCCTGCTCGCCGGCACCGGCACCGGCTTCTTCACCAGCGCCGGCCTCCTCACCAGCGCCCGCACCGGCACCGGCTTCCTCGCCCGCACCGGCCTCTTCACCGGCACCGGCCTCCTCACCAGCGCCCGCACCGGCACCGGCTTCCTCGCCCGCACCGGCTTCCTCGCCGGCGCCGGCCTCCTCACCGGCGCCCGCACCGGCACCCGCGCCGAGGGTCGCGCCGACCGCCTCCAGGGCGGTGGTCACCGGCTGGAAGAACGTCTCGCCGCCGGCCGTGCAGTCACCGCTGCCGCCCGAGGTCAGGCCGATCGCGAGGCCGTCCTGGGTGAACAGCGAGCCGCCGCTGTCGCCGGGCTCGGCACAGACATTGGTCTGGATGAGACCGGTGACGGTGCCCTCCGGGTAGTTCACCGTGGCCTCGAGCCCGAGGACCTGGCCGTCGTTGAGCCCGGTGGTGCTGCCCATCCGGAAGACCTCCTGGCCGACGGTCGCCTCCGCGGCCTCGGTGATCGGGACGGTCTGCTCTCCGGTGTTGACCTCGCTGGGCGCCTCGGTCGCCGGGTCGTCGTACTTCACTAGCGCGAAGTCACCGTCACCCGGGAAGGTCGACTGGTCGACGGTGGCGATGGGCTGGCCGCCCTGCGCGTCCGACCACTCATTGCCGCCGAGGGTGCAGTGACCGGCCGTCAGGAAGGCGGGCGAGCCGTCGCCCGCGGTGACGTTGAAGCCGAGGGAGCAGCGCGAGCCGCCCGCGAAGATGGCGTCGCCGCCGGAGACGAACGGCTTGAAGGTGCCCGCGGACTTCGTGAGGGTCGCCATGCCGGTACCGAGGCTCTTGACCGTCGATTCCAGTCTGTCCCACTTGGCGCCGGTCACGGTGCTGTCGGCGGTGACACGCAGCTTGTTCGTCTGCGGGTCGATCGACCACGAGGTGCCCGCGATGGTCGCGTCGGACTTCAGGGTCTGCGCCCCGCTCTGCAGCTCCGACCAGCTGTTCTCGACCTCGCGGACCTGCGCGCCGGCCGCCTTCGCCTGCACGATCACGTTGTTGTTGTCGCCCGGTACGACGTTGACGACGAGCTGCTGGCTGTCCCCGTCGTAGTAGGAGCCGCCGAACGCCTCGCCGAGGAGCCCGGAGAGCTGCGAGGCGAGATCCGAGGCGTCGCCCGCCTTCAGTGTCTTCGGCGCGGCGGCAGCGTCGTCGGACGAACCGTCCTGGGACGCGTTGGCGTTGGGGAGCAGGATCGCGGCCGCGCCGAGCGCCACCACGCCGCCCACCGCTATCGCGGCCTTGCGCTTCGGAATTCGCTTGTGACTCAAACTTCTCTCCTCCTGGGGGGACGGAGCCTTGCCGCCGTCCGGCAGCTTCTGGGGGGCGCCTGGATGGCTGTAGGTACGCACGGGTCGCATGGGGTGTTCAATCGCGTTTGCAAGTGATCCCTTCGCCTCGCGGAATCAGCCAACTCCCGCCGCCCGCAAGGCGACCGCCCGGTCTGCGACGGCCCTGGTCACAGGGAGGGGCCGGGCGGACGAGCCCAGTCGGTCCAGAAGCGCGCCTGGCTTGATGACGATCTTTCGGCCGCGGCCTTCGTCGCGACCCGCCGAACCGACACGATCCGTATCCGGGCGGAAACGATCTGTTGCGAATGCCGAGTCGAATCCCGACTTCAGCGAATCTGCACATCGAATGCTCAACCCGGTCACCAAGCGGAGGGTTATCCACAAGCCGGAGGTGCCTGTCACGCCTTTGGGGCGGGAGTGCCGGATTCGCCGCCTCCGGATGCAAGGCGCCGGACGGGCCGATGCTGTGGCGCATGTGAAGAACTCGCCACCGAGACGTGCGCACTCCTGCACGGATGGGTACCGCCGGGTCGCAAGTTCGCTGGTGAGACGCCTGGTTGATTGGAAGCGCGGACGCGCAGCGTGCTTTGATCCATCGCATCGCGGGAGCCGCGAGGGCACTCCGGAAACGGGTGCCCGGCGCTCGCGGTCGCGGCCGTCATCTGTCCCCAGAGGGGGCCGCTCCCCCCTTGTGAGATATCCATATGAAGGGAAGTTCCACCATGAACTCCACCCCCCAGGTTGAGACCGTCGAGATCGCCGACGCCCAGCTCGACGCCATCTCCGGTGGCCTGTCCGTGAACGCCGTCAACACCGTCACCGACACGGTCGACAGCATCGCCCCGGTCTCCGGCGTCGTCGACACCGCCGTCGGCACCGTCGAGGGTGTCACCGGCCTGAACACGGCCCCGGTCACCGGCCTGGTCTCCGGCCTCTGATCGAGCCTTTGTGCCGTTGATTCCCGGAACCGCAGCCGGCGGTTCCGGGTTCTTCGGGTGCCGTGACCGTTTCCGTCACGGCCGTAAGTACCTCTTCTACGGGTGAGGGAAGTTCCTTGCAGTTCCGCCAACAGGCCCTCGCCAAGCTCCAGTCACCGGAGGAACTCGACCTCCCGGTGCGCTTCGCCCGCCCGCAGGGCTGGCTCGTGCTCTCGGTGACCGTGGTCGCCATGGCGGCCGCCTCGGTGTGGGCGGTGACCGGCTCGGTGGCCTCCACCGTCAGCGCACCCGCCATCCTCACGCACGGGCAGGGCAGTTACCTCCTCCAGAGCCCCGTCGCGGGCCAGGTCACCTCAGTGCTCGCGAAGCAGGGCGAGCAGGTGACCGCGAACTCCCCCGTACTGAAGGTCCGTACGGCCAAGGGCGAGGTCGTCGTCCGCGCGCTCGACGCGGGCCGGGTCTCCGGGCTCGCCGCGACCGTCGGGCAGATCATCCAGACCGGCGCGAACGTGGCCGCCGTCGAGAAGGTCGCCCACAGCGAGGACGCCTTGTACGCGACCGTCTACGTGCCCGCCGAGAACGCCGCCTCGATCCCCGACGACGCCGAGGTGGACCTGACCGTGCAGTCGGTGCCGACCCAGGAGTACGGCGTGCTGCGCGGCCATGTGAAGTCGGTGGACCGCGCGGCCCAGTCCCCGCAGCAGATCTCCGCGTTCCTCGGGGACAGCCAGCTGGGCGAGCAGTTCACCAAGAAGGGCAGGCCGGTGGCCGTGACGGTCCGGCTGGACAAGTCGTCCGGCACGAAGAGCGGATACAAGTGGTCGTCCGCGGACGGGCCGCCGTACAAGCTGTCCTCGATGACGATGGCCTCGGGCTCGATCCGGCTCACCGACCAGCGTCCCGTCGACTGGCTGCTGCCATGAGCGCCACCGCGCAGGAGCCCCGGAGCAGCAGGCGCCGCGCGGCCCCGCCGAAGCGCAAGGTGCCCAAGGCCGCCGCGAAGACAGTGCGTACGCCCACCGTGCTCCAGATGGAGGCCGTCGAGTGCGGCGCCGCCTCCCTGGCGATGGTGCTCGGCCACTACGGCAAGCACGTCCCGCTGGAGGAGCTGCGCATCGCCTGCGGCGTCTCCCGCGACGGATCGCGCGCCAGCAATCTCCTCAAGGCGGCCCGCTCCTACGGCCTGACGGCCAAGGGCATGCAGATGGACCTGGCCGCCCTCGCCGAGGTGAAGTCGCCGGCCGTCCTGTTCTGGGAGTTCAACCACTACGTCGTCTACGACGGCATGGGCCGCCGCTTCGGGCGCCGCGGCGTCTACATCAACGACCCCGGCAAGGGCCGCCGTTTCGTCCCGATGGAGGACTTCGACGGCAGCTTCACCGGTGTCGTACTGGTCATGGAGCCCGGCGAGGACTTCGCCCGGGGCGGCCGCAAGCCCGGCGTCCTCGGCGCCATGCCCGCCCGGCTGCGCGGCACGGCGGGCACGATGCCCGCGGCGGTGCTCTCCAGCCTGCTGCTGGTGGCGGTCGGCGCAGCGGTGCCCGCGCTCAGCCGCACCTACATCGACGAGTTCCTGATCGGCAACCAGACCTCGCTGCTCGGTGTGCTGTTCGCGTCGATGGGCGCGTGCGTGCTGCTCACCGTGGTGCTGACCTGGCTCCAGCAGGCCAATCTGCTGCACGGCCGCATCATCTCCTCCACCCTGTCCAGCGCCCGCTTCCTGCGGCATCTGCTGCGGCTGCCGGTGACGTTCTTCTCCCAGCGCAGCCCGGCCGACCTCGTGCAGCGGCTGCAGTCCAACGACGCGGTCGCCGAGACCCTGTCCCGCGACCTCGCGGCGGCGGGCGTGGACGCGATCGTGGTCGTCCTGTACGCCGTGCTGCTGTACACCTACGACCCGCAGCTGACGTTCGTCGGCATCGGCGTGGCGCTGCTGAACATCGTGGCCATGCGCGTGGTCGTACGGCTGCGCGCGACCCGTACGGCGAAGCTGCGCGCCGACACGGCACGGCTCACCAACACCGCCTACACCGGTCTGCAGCTGATCGAGACGATGAAGGCGACCGGCGGCGAGGACGGCTACTTCCGCAAGTGGGCCGGGCAGCACGCCACCACGCTGGAGGAGCAGCAGCGGCTCGGCGTGCCGAGCGCCTGGCTGGGCGTGGTGGCGCCGACGCTGGCCACCCTCAACAGCGGGCTCATCCTCTGGATCGGCGGTATGCGGGCGGTCGAGGGCCATATCTCGGTCGGCCTGCTGGTCGCCTTCCAGGCCCTGGTCGCCCGCTTCACCGCCCCGCTGACCCGGCTCAACGGCGTCGCGGGCCGCATCCAGGACTTCGCGGCCGACGTGGCCCGGCTGAAGGACGTGGAGAACTTCAAGGCCGACCCGCTCTACGGCCGGCCCGACTCCGGCGACGGGTCGACGCGCCGCCTGCAGGGCCATGTCGAGCTGGAGAACATCACCTTCGGCTACAGCCCGCTCGACAAGCCCCTGCTCACGGGCTTCGACCTGACGGTCGGCCCGGGCCGGCAGGTCGCGCTGGTCGGCGGTTCCGGCAGCGGCAAGTCCACGGTGTCGAGGCTGATCTCCGGCCTGTACGCGCCGTGGGAGGGCGTGATCCGCATCGACGGGCAGCGCATCGACGACATTCCGCGCGGGGCGCTCGCCGCCTCCGTCTCCTTCGTCGACCAGGACGTGTTCCTCTTCGAGGGCACCGTCCGTGACAACGTCGCCCTGTGGGACCCGTCGATCCCGGACGACGCGGTGGAGGACGCGCTGCGGGACGCCGCCCTGTACGACGTGATCACGCGCCGCCCCGGCGGCATCCACAGCAAGGTCGAGCAGGACGGCCGCAACTTCTCCGGCGGTCAGCGGCAGCGGCTGGAGATCGCGCGGGCGCTGGTGCGCCGGCCGAGCATCCTGGTGCTGGACGAGGTGACGAGCGCGCTGGACGCGGAGACCGAGCTGGTCGTGATGGACAACCTGCGCAGGCGCGGCTGTGCCTGTGTGGTGATCGCGCACCGGCTCAGCACCGTGCGCGACAGCGACGAGATCGTCGTCCTGGAGCACGGCACGGTCGTGGAGCGGGGACGGCACGAGGAGCTGGTGGCGCGCGGCGGCGCGTACGCCACGCTGGTCAGGGAGCGGTGAGATGACGACCGTTCAGGGACATGAGGGCGACCTCGTCCTGGGCGCTTTCGGGCAGATGGGCTCGCGCATCGACTGCGCCGGGTTCAACCGTCTCGATCTGGAGGGCCCGCAGGTGCTGTGGCTGGTCGTCTCCGGCGCCGTGGACCTGTTCGCGGTGGACGCCGGCCAGCAGGGCCACTGGCATCACCTCGGCCGTCTCGAGCCGGGCTCACTGGTGCTCGGCCCGGTGCCCGGCCCGCAGCACACGCTGGTCGCCCGCCCGCTGCGGGACTGCGTGGTGCACCGGATCGGCCTGCGCGAGCTGTACCAGCCCGCCGACACCGCGACCTGGTCGTACGACGAGTACGGCAATCCGCAGTACGTGCCTCCGACGACGTCTCCGCTGGAGTACGCGCTGGCCCTGGGCGTCGGCCGCAGTCTGTCGATCCTGTTCCAGGCGCCGATGGCGTCCGAGCGGGCCGCGGCCCCCACGGACGACGACGTGTTCTGGATGCAGGTGCCGCCGGGCAGCGTGCAGTACGGCTCGCTGTACGGCGCGGAGGCCGCGGCCGACCTGCTGATGGACCCGGGCCTGTGGCAGAGCATGGTCGACCAGCAGTACCGGCTGCTGACCACGCTGGACCGCTGGATCGAGCAGCTGGAACGCACCCACGAGACGCGGACGGCCGAGGGCATCAAGGCCGGTGAGGCGGTCCGTGCCCAGGCCGACCAGACGCTGCTGGCCTCCATCGGCAAGCGGTCCTCGAAGCGGACCACCTCGGCCGACGCCGACGCCTCGTACGCGGCCTGCAAGCTGGTCGGCCAGGCGGCCGGGATCAGGCTCACCGAGCCCACCCAGAAGGGCACCGGCGGCGACCGCCTCGACCCGGTCGAGCAGGTCGCGCTGGCCTCACGCGTCCGCGCCCGGGCCGTGCGCCTGGACGGCCGCTGGTGGCGGGACAACGTCGGTCCGCTGGTCGGGCACCGGGCCCTGTCGGGTGCGCCGGTGGCGCTGCTGTGGCGGCGCGGCGGCTATGTCGCCGTCCATCCGTCGACCGGCCGTGAGACGCCGATCGAGAAGGCCAACGCCGACGAGTTCGAGCCGCGTGCGGTGATGTTCTACCGCCCGCTGCCCGAGCGGAGTCTCAGCCCGCTCGGGCTGCTGCGGTTCTGTATGCAGGGCATGCGCGGCGACCTGACCGGTCTGCTGCTCAGCGGCCTGGTCACGGTGGCGATCGGCGCGATGGTGCCGATCGCGACCGGCAAGGTGCTCGGCGAGTTCGTGCCCAAGGCGCAGACGAACCTGATCGTGCAGGTGTGTCTGGCGGTGATGCTCAGCAGCGTGGTGGCGGCGGCCTTCATGCTGTTGCAGAACCTCACCATCCTGCGGATCGAGGGCCGGATCGAGGCCACGCTCCAGCCGGCCGTGTGGGACCGGCTGCTGAGACTGCCGACGCGGTTCTTCACCGAGCGCTCCACCGGCGAACTGGCCAGCGCGGCCATGGGCATCAGCTCGATCCGGCGGCTGCTGGCGGGGGTCGGGCCGACGGTCGCCCAGTCGGTGACCATCGGGGCGATGAACCTGGGGCTGCTGCTGTGGTTCAGCGTGCCGATGGCGATGGCAGCGATCGGCATGCTCGTCGTCATCGCGGCCGTGTTCCTGGGGCTGGGGCTGTGGCAGGTGCGCTGGCAGCGCCGTCTCGTGGTGCTCTCCAACAAGCTGAACAACCAGGCGTTCCAGACTTTGCGCGGTCTGCCCAAGCTGCGGGTGGCCGCCGCCGAGAACTACGCGTACGCCGCGTGGGCGTCGGAGTTCGCGCGCAGTCGGGAGCTCCAGCAGAAGGTCGGCCGCATCAAGAACCTCTCGACGGTGCTGGGCGCGGTGTATCTGCCGCTGTGCACGCTGCTGATGTTCATGCTGCTGGCCGGACCGGCCCGGGGGTCGATGTCGGCGGCGGCGTTCCTCACGTTCAACACCTCGGTGACGATGGTGCTGACCGCCGTGACGCAGCTGACCGGCTCGTTCGTCTCCGCGGTGGCCGCGCTGCCGCTGTTCGAGGAGATCCGGCCGGTGCTGGACGCGACGCCGGAGGTGCGGACGGCGAGCACGCGGCCGGGTCCGCTGTCCGGCGCGATCGAGGCCCGGCGGGTCTCCTTCCGGTACTCGGACGACGGTCCGCTGATCCTGGACGAGGTGTCGTTCGAGGTGAAGCCGGGCGAGTTCGTCGCGGTCGTCGGTCCCAGTGGCTGCGGCAAGTCGACGCTGCTGCGTCTGCTGATCGGCTTCGACCGGCCGCTGTCGGGCAGTGTGCTGTACGACGGGCAGGACCTGGGGGCTCTCGACCAGTCGGCGGTGCGACGGCAGTGCGGGGTGGTGCTCCAGCACGCGCAGCCGTTCACCGGCTCCATTCTGGACGTCATCTGCGGCACCGAGCCGTACACGCCGGAGGAGGCGATGGCGGCGGCCGAGATGGCGGGCCTCGCCGAGGACATCAAGCGGATGCCGATGGGGCTGCACACCATCGTCTCGGGCAGCGGTGCCGTATCCGGCGGTCAGCGCCAGCGGCTGATGATCGCGCAGGCGCTGATCCGCCGGCCGCGCATCCTCTTCTTCGACGAGGCGACCAGCGCCCTCGACAACGAGACCCAGCGCACGGTCATCGAGAGCACCAAGGCGCTCAACGCGAGCCGGGTCGTCATCGCGCACCGGCTGTCCACCGTGATGGACGCCGACCGGGTCGTGGTGATGGAGGACGGCAAGGTCATCCAGCAGGGTCCGCCCGCGCAGCTGCTCGCCGACACCAGCGGTCGGCTGCACGAGCTGGTGCGACGGCAGATGGCGTGAGGGGTCAGTCCAGTCCCGGCACGGGGGCGCCGGAGGGCACCCCGGCCGCGCGATAGGCGGCGTAGAGCTCCTGCCAGGGCGCGTCGGCCCCGGCGTGCGGACCGGCGGTCCGCTCGCCGCGCGCCCTGGCGTCCAGCGCGGTCAGGCACACCTCCCAGCCGGCGCCGTTGCGGGCGGCGGTGTCCTCGGCCTGGAGGACGTTGGTGAGCGTGAAGCGGGTGCGCCTGTCGTCGGTCTCTTCCAGGTCGAAGCGCAGTTCGTCCCCGCCCCAGTCGAACGACAGGTGCCGGGGCGGGTCGACGGCGATGACCCGGCCCGTGGAGTCCGCCATGTGCGGGTCGCCGCCGAACCTGACCGTGCCGCCGGGGCGCAGCTCGATCTCGGCGCGGGAGGGGAACCAGCGTTCCAGTTCGTCGGGGTCGGTCACGAACCGCCAGACGCGGTCGACGGGATGGTCGTAGGTGCGGCTGAAGCGGACGGCGGGGCGGCCGTCGTCCAAGGTGAGATAGGTGCCGGTGAGTTCGGCTGCCATGGCGGATCAGTCCTTCGGTGCGGGTGGTTTCGTGGTGTCCGGCGTCTCGTCGAGGCGGCGGCCCAGTGCGTCGAGGCTCTCGTTCCAGAGCTTGCGGTAGGGGGCGAGCCAGGCGTCGAGTGCGGCGATCGGGCCGGGGTCCAGGGCGTAGACGCGTCGCTGCGCGTCCTGTCGCACCCGGACCAGGCCTGCCTCCCGCAGCACCTTGAGGTGCTTCGACGTGCTCGGCTGGCTCAGTCCGCACGCCTCGACGATCTCACCGACGGCCCGGGGCCGCTCCAGGAGCAGCGCGACGATTGCGCGCCGGTGGGGGTCGGCGAGGGCGGTCCAGAGGGCGGCGTCGGACATGGCTTCAATATGCCTCTGGCGTTATATACCTGTCAAGGAATATTCCTCACGGGCGCTTGTGGCCGATGGCGTGACTTCGCCGTACCGCAGGCACGCTTCCGTTGCTCCGGCGCGAATGTGGGTACGTCCGTCCAATGCGAATCAGCGTGATGGACGTGGGATCGAAGACGGTCAGACTCGTCGTCTCGGACGCGGAGGCCGGTGTGCCGCTGCCGGTGCACACCTCCAAGTGGCGGCTCAGGCTGTCCGAGCAGGTCACACCGGGGGAACCCATCCCTGAGCGGGCGGTCGGACAACTCGCCGACGCGGTCGCCGAGGCGAGCAGGACCGCCACGCGGTGGGGCGCGGCCGGTCCGCTCGCCTTCGCGACCGCCGTGGTGCGGGGCGCGCCGAACCGGCACGAGGTGCTGCACGCCGTCCGGGCCCGTACCGGTGTGGAGCTGTGCACCCTGCCGGGCGAGGTGGAGGCCGAACTGGCGTTTCTCGGCGCCCGGCGCTGGATGGGCTGGCGGTCGGGACCGCTCGCCCTCCTCGACATCGGTGGCGGCTCGCTCGAAGTCGCCTTCGGACGCGGCCGGTTGCCCGATTTCGTGGCGTCGCTGCCGCTGGGCGCGGGGCGGCTCACCCACGAGTTCTTCGAGGACGAGGACCCGCCGTCGCCGGAGCGGGTCCGGGCGCTGCGCCGCAGGGTCCGCCATCAGCTGCGGGACGTAGCTGCGCGGATCCGCTGGGAGGGGCCGCGCACCGTGGTCGCCACCTCCCGCACCTTCCAGCAGCTGGGCCGGCTGTGCGGCGCCGCACCCGGACGTCACGGCCCGTTCGTGGACCGGGAACTGCACCGCGCGCAGCTACGGGAGGCGGTCACGACACTGGCCGCTCTCCCCGCCGCCGAGCGCGCGCGCCTGCCCGGCATCTCCGCGCCGCGGGCCGCGCAGAGCCTGGCCGGCGCGGTGGTCGCGCACACCGCGATGAAGCTGACCGGCATCAGGTCCGTCACGGTCTGCCCCTGGGCGATCCGCGAGGGCGTGCTGCTGCGCCACATCGAGGACGGCCCGTCCTGGTGGGCGGAGGTGACATGCCACAGCGAGGAGGCCACCCCTCCTGACCGGGTGCCGCTGCGTATCGCCGCCGCCGCGGCCAACTGATCACGCGGCACGGAGCCGACGTACCGGACACGGAAAGGGGACCCCCAGATCGCACGACAGGGAGAGTGAGTGACCCGGGCGGGTGGCCTGGCCCTGCCCGGGTACTCGGCGCGCATGGAGCATGACCGCGACGAACCACGCCTGCCCACCCCGCGCGGCCCGCTGAGCAGGGGCGTCGAGGCATACCTGCGGGGCGCGGGCCGGCTGCCCCGCCCCGGGGAAGTCGCCCGGGCCCAGGTGTACGGCGACGATCTCCAGCTCGCCCTGTATCTCTGCTACGAGCTGCACTACCGCGGCTTCGCGGGCGTGGCCCCGGACCTGGAGTGGGACCCCGGCCTGCTGCGCACCCGGGCGGCTCTGGAGCACCGCTTCCTGTCCGCGCTGCGCACCGGCGCCCGGGTCCACGACAGCGTGGACGAGGCGCTGCGCGGCCTGCTGGTCGAGCCCGTGCACGGCACGGGCGTCACGCACTTCCTGTGTGACGAGGGCGAGCTGTGGCAGGTGCGCGAGTACGCGGCCCAGCGCTCCCTGTACCACCTCAAGGAGGCCGACCCGCACGCCTGGGTGCTGCCGCGGCTGTGGGGCCGGGCGAAGGCGGCGATGGCGGCGGTGGAGTTCGACGAGTGGGGCGGCGGCCGCGCCGACCGCGTGCACGCGCGGCTGTACGCGGACCTGATGACGGACCTGGGCCTGGACCCCACCTACGGCCGCTACCTCGACGCGGCGACCGCCGAGGCTCTGGTCACGGTGAACCTCATGTCCCTCTTCGGCCTGCACCGGTCCCTCCGGGGCGCCCTGGTCGGGCACTTCGCGACGGTCGAGATCACCTCGTCACCGGGGTCGCGGCGGCTCGCCGAGGCGATGCGCCGCACGGGCGCCGGGCCCGCGGCCGAGCATTTCTACGACGAGCACGTCGAGGCCGACGCTGTGCACGAGCAGGTGGTGCGCCATGACGTCATCGGCGGTCTACTGGAGCGGGAGCCGCACCTCGCCCCGGATGTCGCCTTCGGGATCGACGCCACCGAGTTCGTCGAGGACCGCTTCGGCGCCCGGCTGCTCACCGACTGGCGCGCGTCCCGTTCGTCACTTCATGCTCCGCTTTCTCTGGAGATGACCCATATCTCCTGAGGGTCGGGGTACCCGACCGGCGTGAATCCACTGGCACCCCCGGGCGTCTACGCCCCACAGGACGACACCGAGTTGCTCGCGGGCGCCCTGCGCGACGAGCCGCTTCCCCCGGGCGCGGAGGTCCTCGACGTGGGCACCGGGACCGGCGCACTGGCCCTGGCGGCCGCGCGCCGCGGTCTGCGGGTGACCGCCGTGGACGTGTCGCGGGGCGCCGTGTGGGCGGCGCGGCTGAACGCCCGGCTGGCGGGGCTCCCCCTCCGCATCCGGCACGGGAACCTCTTCGAACCGGTGCGCGGGGAGTCGTTCGATCTGATCCTGGCCAATCCGCCGTACGTGCCGGCGCCGGAGGACGGCGGGAAGCCGCGCGGCGCGTCACGTGCCTGGGACGCGGGCCCTGACGGACGCCTGGTCGTCGACCGGATCTGCCGGGAGGCGCCCGCCCTGCTGCGTCCGGGCGGGGTGCTCCTGCTCGTGCAGTCGGCGCTCAGCGACCCGGAACTGACCGTCGGACAGTTGCGCGCGTCCGGCCTGAAGGCCGCGGTGACCCGCCGGCACCGGATCACGTTCGGGCCGGTGCTGCGCGGCCGGGAACGCTGGCTGCGGCAGCGGGGACTGCTGTCCGCCGCCGAGAACGAGGAAGAGCTGGTGGTCGTCCGTGCCGAACTCCCCGTCTGACCGGTCCGCGCCGCCGCGGCGCGTCACCGTCCAGCGCAAGGGCCCGCTCCTGGTGGAGGGCCCGGTGGAGGTGGAGCTGGAGGACGGCTCCGTCGTCCGCTCCGACCGCTTCCGTGTGGCCCTGTGCACCTGCCGCCGCAGCCGCCGCTATCCGTGGTGCGACACGAGCCACCGCGACCGGGCGTGACCCGGGGGCCCGCCCCCGGGACAAAGCCCGGGGGCCGACGGGCGGCCCCACTCCGCCCGCCGGCCCCCTTGTACGAGATCGCGGATCCCCGCTGCGGCAACCCGGCTCCCCAGCAACGGGCCGCCTGTTTCACGGGAACCGCACGATCCCGGTCTCAGAACGCGAAGAGGCCCGAGCCGTGGGCGTTCTTCACGCAGTCGTTCGAGAAGGTGCGCTCATAGGAGACGCGCTGGCCCTGCCAGACACCGTCGACGGTGATGACCACGGGGTCGTACTGCTTGGTGCACATCACTCCGTCCCTGGCGGTCAGGGCGTCGATATTGCCGCCGACACCCCGTAGTTCCGCACAGGCCGAGCCGGCGGCCGGGTGCGTGCCGCCGGACGTCGGGGCACAGGTCAGGGTGACCGCGCGTTCCGGGGTCACGGCGATCGCGCTCTCACCGTGGCCCACCGTGAGTACGAGGGCCGACGGGGCGTAGAGCGCGGTGGGGGCCTGACCCGGACTGGCGAGCGCGGACCCGGTGAGGGGTCCGCAGACGGCGGTGGCCGTCAGGCCGAGGGTCATGGCCCAGCGCGCGGTGTTCCGCATTGTGTGCATCCTTCCGCTCGATTACAGGGTGTGCCGATCCATGCTCGGTCGGTGCCGGATCGGCGAGCGCGAGTCTGCCGAGTCCACCGCCGAAACACACATCGACCCCACTGGTTTCAGTAACATTGCGTATTGAATCAGTGGCGTGAAGTTACGGAATCCGGACGGACGAAGCCCGTAACCGCACGGCCTCCGGGAGCACGATGCGGCCAGATGGCCGATTCCAGGCTGTTCGTTAATAGGCCTGAAACATTCCGATTCCGCTCTCAGCCGACCACTTCGCATCCCCTTGTGTTCATGCTCAGGTCGAGTAATCGTCATTACATGATTACGAAAGAACAGAGAGAGAAGCTGCGCGGCTGGTTCGCCGGCCGCGTTCCCGACGACCTCTTCGAGGAGATGACCGAGCTCACGGTCGACCGCGAGGAGATCACCGTGATCGGCCGCATCCCCGAACCCCGGCTGGCTCAGGACGCTCCGGACGCCGAACGGGAGGCGGCCCTGGCGAGCCGGGTGCAAGAGTTCCGGGAGCGCACCCGCAAGGACCGGATGGCCGTGGCCCGGGAGGCCGAGCACCGGTTCGGACGGAAGGTGTCCTGGGGCGTGGAGTGCGGCGGCCGACGCACGCTCTTCACCCACGTGGCCGCGCCGGTGATGACACGGCTGCGCCAGCCTGAGCGCCAGGTCCTCGACACCCTGATCGCCGGCGGCGTCGCCCGCAGCCGCAGCGACGCGCTGGCCTGGTGCGTGCGTCTGGTCCAGCGTCATACGGACGACTGGCTCGCGGAGTTGCGCGACTCCCTCGAACACGTGCAGCGGGTGCGGGCGCAGGGGCCGGACGCCGAGCCGGACCCTACGCCGCCAGCTGACGGCGAGGAGTGACCGAGGAGTGGAGGAATCGTCCAACAGCGACGCCGAGAATGGATGATCCGTCCTCTGGCGTCGCCGACCGGTGATCGTTTACGGTCGGCAGACCCCATGAGGACGGCATCCGCGCGCCGCCGCACACCCCGGCGCCGGCGGGCGGCCGTCCGCTCAAGCCGTCGCGTCACACCGCGCTCCGCCGATCCGTCCCCGCTGGAGCCCTCTTGTCCTCGCCGGCCGAACGCCCCGCAGACGCCGACCCCCTCTCCCCCGCCGCGTCTCCCCCGTCCCTGACGGAGGTCGAGACCCATGGCGTCGACCGGATCCCGGACGCCGAGCGCTCCGCGACCCCGCTGGACCTGTTCCGGCTCTCCTTCGGCGGCGCCAACACCTTCTCCACCTGCGTTCTCGGCGCCTTTCCGATCCTGTTCGGCCTCTCCTTCTGGCAGGGTCTCGCGGCCACCATCCTCGGGGTCGTCGCGGGCGCGCTGATCCTGTGTCCTATGGCGGTGTTCGGCCCGGTCAACGGCACCAACAACGCCGTCTCCTCGTCCGCGCACCTCGGGGTGCACGGCCGGGTGGTCGGCTCGTTCCTGTCCCTGCTGACGGCCGTCGCGTTCTTCTCCCTCTCGGTGTGGAGCTCCGGTGACGCCCTGGTCGGCGGCGCACACCGGCTCTTCGGACTCGCCCGGGACGACCTGTCCTACGCCGTCGCCTACGCGTTGTTCGCGGTGCTGGTCCTCGCCGTCTGCGTGTACGGCTTCCGGTTCATGCTCTTCGTCAACAAGATCGCGGTGACGTCGGCGAGCGCTCTGTTCCTGCTCGGCGCGGTGGCGTTCGGGGGTGACTTCGACCCGTCGTACGCGGGCGTCTTCACCGACTCGGCGGACGCGGCGACGTCGGACCTGTTCTGGCCGTCGTTCATCGGGGCGGCGCTGATCGTGCTGTCGAACCCGGTGTCGTTCGGGGCGTTCCTCGGCGACTGGTCGCGCTACATCCCCGCGAGCACCCCGCGCCGGAGGGTGGTCGGGGCCGCGTTCCTGTCGCAGCTCGCGACGCTGCTGCCGTTCCTGTTCGGCCTGACTACCGCCAGCATCGTCGCGGCGAAGGCACCGGACTACGTCGACCCGGCGGCCCCCGACTTCGTGGGCGGGCTGCTCGCGATCTCCCCGGGCTGGTTCTTCCTGCCGGTGTGCCTGCTGGCGCTGATCGGCGGCATGGCGACGGGCACGACGGCGCTGTACGGCACCGGGCTCGACTTCTCCTCCGTGTTCCCCGGGCTGTCCCGGGTCCAGGCGACGCTGCTGGTCGGCGCGTTGTCGATCGGGTTCATCTTCGCCGGCCGGTTCGGCCTCGACCTCGTGCGCTCCATCTCGACCTTCGCCACGGTGATCATCACCTGTACGACGCCGTGGATGGTCGTGATGACATTGGGCTACTGGACACGGCGCGGCTGGTACGACCCGGAGGCGCTCCAGGTCTTCAACCGCCGTCAGCGCGGCGGCCGTTACTGGTTCGCGCACGGCTGGAACTGGCGGGGCATGACCGCCTGGTGGGTAGCGGCGGTACTCGGTGTGCTGTTCACCGACATCCCCGGGCAGTTCGTCGGCCCGCTCGGCGGCCTGGCCGGGGGTGTGGACATCAGCCTGCCGCTGTCGCTGGTCGTGGCGGCGGTGCTCTTCCTGACCCTGCTGTGGCTGTTCCCCGAACCCCGGGCGGTGTACGGCCCCGAGGGCGCCCGGCTGGCCCGGACCGTCGAGGTGCCCGTGCCGCCGATCACCGGGCCCGGCGCCGAGGGGGCGTTGTCAGACCGCTCGGCTAAGTTGCCGGCATGACGAACTTCGTGCTGGTGGCGGGGACATGGCTCGGGGCGTGGGCGTGGGAGGAGGTGGCGGGCGAGTTGCGCGCCGCCGGGCACGACGTGCGTGCCGTGACGCTGTCGGGCCTCGCCGGGAAGCAGGGGCTGCCCGCGGGGCAGCAGACACACGTCCAGGACATCGTCGACGAGGTCGAGCGGCTCGACCTGCGAGACGTCGTCCTGGTCGGGCACAGCTACGCGGGCGTCCCGGTCGGACAGGCCGCCGAGCGGATCGGCGGCCGGCTGGCCCGGGTGGTGTTCGTCGACGCCATGGTGCCGGTCGACGGCGAGTCGGCCCTCTCGGGCTGGCCGAGCGAAGCCGTGCGGGAGGCGATCGCCGCGAACGGCTTCTGGCCGCCGCAGACCGCGCCCGACTACGCGGGACAGGACCTGACGGACGAACAGATCGCCCGCATCGTGAACGGCTCGACCCCGCACCCGGGCGCCACGGCGACCGAACCGGCCGTGCTGCGCGGTGACCTCGGCGCGCTTCCGACGACGTACGTCAAATGCCTGCTCGACGGCGAGGAGCCGATGCCCGTGGTGGCCGAGCTGCTAGAGAGCGAGTGCTGGGAGCTGATCGAGATGGACACCGGCCACTGGCCGATGTTCTCCCGCCCGCGCGAACTGGCACGCGTCCTGCACGAGTCGGCGACCCGGCGATGATCGCTCCCGTCCTGCCTACCGGTCGGTATGGTCGGCGTACTGCGCGTTCTCAGCGACGAGAGGCGGGACGGACGACATGGCGAAGCACTGGGCGGACTTCCAGTACGAGATCTATCTCAACGGAATGACGGGTGCCGTGCCGCGCCTGCCCACCGATCTGACCCGGCTGGAGGAGCTGACCGAACAGCGGCTCGGGCCCGGCCCGGTCGGCTACGTGGCGGGCAGCGCCGGGAACGGCAGTACGGCCCGCGCCAACCGGGCGGCCCTGGAGCGTCGCCGGATCGTGCCGCGCATGCTGCGGGACGTGCACGCACGGGATCTGTCGGTCGAGGTGCTGGGCCGGGCCCTGCCCGCCCCGCTGGCACTGGCCCCGGTCGGGGTGCTGTCGATCATGCATCCGGACGCCGAGTCCGCCGCCGCCCGGGCCGCCGCCGCGCAGGGCGTGCCGTACATCCTGTCGTCCGCGTCGAGCACGCCCATGGAGCAGGTCGCCGAGGCGATGGGCGACGCCGAGCGCTGGTTCCAGCTGTACTGGCCCAAGGACCCGGAGGTGGCCCGCAGTTTCCTGAACCGGGCGAGGGCGGCCGGGTTCAGCGTGCTCGTCGTCACCCTGGACACCCCGCTGCTGTCATGGCGCCCCCGGGATCTCGACCAGGCCTACCTGCCCTTCCTCCACGGCGTCGGCACGGCCAACTACTTCTCGGACCCGGTCTTCCAGGCGGGACTGGCCAAACCGGTGCACGAGGACCCGAACGCGGCCGTGACGCGTTTCGTCGGCATGTTCTCCGACCCGGCCAAGTCCTGGCCGGACCTGGCGTTCCTGCGGGAGAACTGGGACGGCCCGATCGTCCTCAAGGGTGTCCTGCACCCGGACGACGCGCGACTGGCCGCTCAGGCGGGCATGGACGGCGTCGTCGTCTCCAACCACGGCGGCCGCCAGGTGGCGGGGTCCGTGGCCGCCGCCGACGCGCTGTCCCGTGTCTTCAAAGCCCTCGCGCTGGGCGCGCGGGCGGTGCTCGTCGGACGCCCGTACGTCTACGGTCTCGGCCTCGACGGACAGCCCGGCGTCGAACACGTCATCCGCTGCCTCCTGGCCGAACTCGACCTCACCCTGGCTCTGTCGGGCCATGCCACGCCTGCGACGGTCGGTCCGTCCGATCTGACGGAGGAGCCGGGCTGAGGCGTGGGCGGGGGCGAGGCCGAGTTCACCACTCGGTCGTTCAGCGGTTCGGCGCTGTCACCTGCCGTGCGGTCGGGACGTCCTCCTCCGCGATCGACAGGGACCCCGCCGCCGTGGGCAGGGGCTCCGGCTGCCAGCGCTGTTCGTCGGACCGGTCGCGGACCTTGACGACGATGTCGGCGTCCGGGTCGTCGGAGGTGGAGGCGAGGGCGAGCTGCTCGTCCCAGCGGGGCAGCAACTCCCCTCGTAGGGTGAGGTCGTAGCGCACGTCCTCGCTCCGCTCGGCGTCTCCCTCGGCGCAGGTGCCGAGCACGACGACGCCCGCGTCCTTGTGCGAGTCCAGGCACAGCCCGGGATCGGCGACGCTGCGCAGCAGCCCGTCGTTCTCGTACGTCCACTGCTGGGTCCACGCCGTCGAGCACGACTCCAGCTTCGCCCCCGAGCCCTCCTTCGGCAGGTCCCGGATGTCGAGGCACAGGTCGGCGCCGGCGTTGCGCAGCCGTGTCACGCCCGGCGCCGTGGGCAGCCCGGCCGTGTCCGGCGGAGTCACGGACCCGCCGCCCTCGCCGCCCGCCGCGCTGTTGGAGCCGGCCGGGTCGGCCTGGCCGCCGTCGTACGACGAGGCGCTCATGATGAGCACCGTCGCCAGCACTCCGGCCGACACCGCGCCGACGCCCGAGAGCAGCGCCCGGGACGACCGCAGCGCGTCGGGGATCCGGACGCCCGGGACCCGGCGGGCCGGCATGGGGATCCTGGACAGCAGACGGTGGCGCGCGTTCCCGGACCGCCCGCCGCCGCGCCGGCCGCCGCGACCGCTCCGGGTGCCGTGCGAGGCCCGGCCCGGACGGGAGTCGAGGTAGCGGCGGGCACCCCAGCCGAGCACCGCTTCGGCGATCAACGGGCCGAGACCGCCCTCGAAATGGCTCAGTTGCTCGGCCGCGTTCCGGCAGTAACGGCACTCCGCCAGATGCTCCTGGACGTCCGGCAGCAGTGCGCCGCCCCGGCGGATCGGGACGTCGAGGAGGCGGTTGTAGAACCGGCAATCATGGGTCGGCGCGAGTTCACGATGGGCATGTACACAACCCTCGCGGAATTTGTCACGCGCCTGTTCGAGTGCGGCCGACGCGATGTCGGCATCCATACCCAGCAGGCCGGCGGGGACGCTTAAAGGATCTGCCTCGACCTCGACGTGCCAGAGCAAAGCGCGCGCGACGGAGGGAAGTGCCTGGAATGCCCGCTCCGCGAGTGCCCGGTTTTCGGGCGTCATGGACGTCGCTGCGCGCAGCCCCCGCCCTCCGGCCGGTTTCTGCAGCGCCGGGAGTACGGCGGATATTCGATCGTCGCCGGACCACTCCCGGATGGTGTCGCGCACGGTCACCAGAAGAATCGGGCGCAGCGCCACGGCCGAGTCGCCGAAGGCGACGCGGTTGAGGGTCCGGTGGAAGGCGGTCCCGGTCACCATGGCGGCGACCTGCGCCGACGAGGCGAGACAGATGACCGCGTAGTCGTGCACCGGCTGCCAGTGCCGCGCTGTCAGCAGCGCGACGGAATGGGCGGCGACCTCGCCCTCCGGGCTGCCTCTCAGCGGAGCGGCGAGTGATTCATCGGATTCCCCGGGATCCCCGCCGGGCGGGGGATACGGGGGACGAGGGGGGTGGGGGGTGGGCACTGAGATGGTTCCTTCCCACGCGCAGGTGACACACAGAAGTCCTGCCGCCGAAAAAGGAGCCCGGTTGGTGCGAACCTTTTCTGGCGCGGCGCGGGGGGTGCGAATTCACCGGCGGTGAATCGGCCCCGGTTCACAAATCACGTGCGACACCCGGCCATTCCCCCCGCACGTGTGTTTCACTCTTGCACAACCCCCACACGACCAACAAGGCGCCCGTGCGACATCCGGCCCATTGACAGAAAGTCAGAAGAGGGAACGCGCGTACGCCGCTCGTACCTGTTTTCGACATTTCCGTGCGCCCTGTGTGAATCGGGTCAGATCTGCCAGGACCGCAGCCGGTCCGCCGCACCGTAGACGTCGGTCGCGTTGGACATCAGGTCGCGGGCCAGGTCGACGAGGGCGCCGTAGGGCGGGTCGATGCCGACGCCGCTGACGAACATGTACGCCACGGCCGTCGCACAGGCGAAGCGGGCGTTGGCCGTGGGCAGCGGCCGGAGCACGGCGAGGGTGTGCAGCAGCGCGGCGGCCCGCCAGGCCGCGTCGGAGTTCACCCCGAGGCGCGGCGGGTCGACGCGGTGCCGGGCGACGGCGGCGACCAGCGCGGAGAAGTCGTTGACGGTGGGCTGGTCCGGCAGGACCTCCTCATGGCGCTGCAGCAGCCAGGGCACGTCGATATGGATGACGGGTGCCATCGGTCAGGCGGCCCGCCCTTCGTCCTTCGCGGACGGCTCGTCGTCGGGGAAGGCGGCGGCGAACTCGTCGGCGTGGGTCGCGAAGAACCGGCGGAAGGCCTCCGCGCCCTCCTGGAGCGCCCGGTGGCGCGCTATGTCGGCCGCTGCCGCCTCCCGGACGAGCGCCTTCATCGACGTACCGCGCTCCTTGGCGATCTGCCGCAGGTCCTCGAGTTCGCGGTCGCTGAACTCCACGTTGAGAGCTGGCATGCCCTCAAGGTACCGCTCGGGTACTGACTCGTAAATATGCCCAGGTCAGAGAGGAATCAGACGGTACCTGGGAGCGGTACACCCCGGCGATGTCACATTCCGGGCCCCCGCCCCGGTCTCAGTGGTGAACACGTCTCCGGGAGGACCACGCATGACCGAGATCACCACACCCGGCGCCGACGCCCCGGTCGACGAGGCGACCGGGGTGTTCGTCGACCATCGCGAGCTGCTGTTCGGCATCGTCTACAACATGCTCGGCGGTGTCGCCGACACCGAGGATGTCCTGCAGGAGACCTGGCTGTCCTGGACGGCCCGAGGTGGTGGCGATCCCCTGGCCGGCGTCGGCAACCCCCGGGCCTATCTCGTACGGGTGGCGGTCAACCACGCGCTGCGCCGCCGTGCCGCGATCAGCCGCAGGCGGGACACCTACGTCGGCCAGTGGCTGCCCGAGCCCCTGGTCGCCGACGGCGAGGCCGAGACCGCCGACGGGCCCGCCCTGCGCTCCGAGTCGGTGTCGCTGGCGATGCTGGTCGTCCTGGAGTCGCTGACCCCGTTGGAGCGGGCCGTGTTCGTCCTGGGCGAGGTGTTCGGCTACCCGCACGCCGAGATCGCGGAGGTCATCGACCGCTCCCCCGCCGCCGTACGGCAGTTGGCGCACCGGGCCCGGGAGCATGTGCGGGCGCGGCGGCCGCGGTACGAGGCGCATCCGCGGGTGCGGCGGGAGGCGACCGAGAGGTTCGTGCGGGCGGCGCTCGGCGGGGACATCGCCGCGCTGATGGAGGTCCTCGCGCCGGACGTCACGGCGTGGACGGACGCCGGCGGCAAACGCAGGCCGGCGAGCCTGCGCCCGGTGCACGGCCGGGACAAGGTGGCCCGCCTGCTCACGTCCGGGCGCGGCGGTCCGGGCAACCCCGTCTGGCGCTACCGCCGCGTCAACGGGGACGACGCCGCCGTGCTTTTCGACGGGGCCGCGCCCTTCGCCGTCCTGGTGCTGGACCTCACCCCGGAGGGCGACCGGGTGTCCGGCATCTATGTCGTGGCCAATCCGGACAAACTCGCCCACCTGCCCAAGGAGGACGCGTGACGGTCCGGGGCCGGCCCGCTCAGGACCGGGAGCGGCAGAACTCCCGGACGGTCCGGTTGAAGGCCTCCGGGGCTTCGATGCTGCTGAGGTGCCCGACGCCCGGGAGCACGACCAGCGTGGCCTGCGGGATCGCCGCCAGGAACGGGTGGGCGACCTGCTCCACCGGGGAGCGTCTGTCGAGCTCGCCCCAGAGCAGGAGGGTCGGCACCTTGATCGTGGGCAGCAGGTCGCGCTGGTCGGCCTCGGCCATGACGGTGAGCTCGGTCCGCATGGTCTGGGGGCGCGTGTCGGCCGACATCACGGACATCAGGCGTACGGCTTCGGCGGGCGGCGGGCCCGCGAACAGGCCCGGCATGGTCGGGGCGAAGTCCTCGGCCGGGACCGCCAGCAGCCGCTCGGCTCCCTCGACCCGCGCCCGCACCTCCGCCGCGGGCAGCGAGCCCTTCCACCCTGCGTAGGTGTCGACGAGGAGCAGCGTCCTGACGAGATCGGAGTGGTGCCGGTAGAGCTCCAGCACGATGGTCCCGCCCCAGGACAGGCCGAGGACATGGGCCGGGCCGAGGCCCACGTCCTTGATGACGGCCGCCAGACAGCGGGCGTAGTCGGCGAGGGTGAAGGAGGGCGGTACGTCGGAGGAGCGGCCGGCTCCCGGTTCGTCCCAGGCGACCACGGTGAACGCGTCGGCCAGGTCGGCGACCTGGCCACGCCAGAGGCGGGCGTCCGTCGTGGCGCCGTGCACGAGCACCAGGGGCGGGCCCGAGCCCACCCGGTCGTAGGCAACCTCGATGCCGTCTACTCGCACCGCGTGCATGTGACCAGGCTACGCGCGGGTGCCGGGGGCGTCCTGTCGGCGGACTCCCCCGGCACCGGGCACGTTCCCTACCCCTGGTCCGCCACGAAGGCGGCCATCCGGGTCAGGGCGGCGTTCCAGTTGATCGTGTGCTCGTTGGTCGACCAGGACTGGATGTCGTCGATGTAGCAGAACTGCCCGACGCAGCCCTGGAGTTTGCTCTGTGCGTAGGGGTCCTGGATGCTCGAGTTCGGCCCGCCGGCCAGGGTGCCGTTCGGCGGGTGGGGCAGGCCGGGGTCGAGCTGACGCGCGTACCAGCGGCTGTGCTGGTTCTGGGCGCTGACCTCGCCGTAGCCGGTGACGTAGGAGATGTTCAGCGCGTTGCGGCCCAGGATGTAGTCCATGCTCTGCAGGGCGCCGTCGCGGTACTTCGAGGCGCCGGTGATGTCGTACGCGGTGGCCAGGACGACGGCGTTGTTGAGGACCTGGTGACTGGAGCCCCAGTCGTACTTGTTGCCGTCGGGCGCGTAGGGCATGCCGTAGGGGTGGCCCTTCAGGGTGGCCAGGTAGCGGTCGGCGCCCTTGACGACGGACTCGCGCACCTTGTCCCGGCCGGGCAGCTTGCTCGGGACCGTCGCGAGATCGAGGCGGCCCGCGGCGCCCGTGCGGGCCCAGTCGAAGCCGAGGGGCTTGAAGAGGTCGGCCGTGTGGACCGGGGACTTCAGGACGTATTCCTCGAACTGCTTCTCCCCCGTGCTGAGATACAGCTCGGCCGCCGCCCAGTAGAAGTCGTCGGTCACGTCGTTGTCCGGGTAGGCGCCACCGCCGACGCCGTCGCTCTCGGAGGCGTAACGGCCGGGGTGCGCGAGCGCCGCCGACCAGGCCGTGCGGGCGGCGGCCAGGGTCTTGTCGGCGAACGCCTTGTCGTAGGACCGGTACAGGCGGGCCGCCTGCGCGGCCGTGGCGGCCAGGTTCAGGGTGGCGGCGGTGGACGGCGGGTGCAGTTCGCGCTTCTGCGGGTCGTCGCCGGGCAGCAGCGGCAGTCCGGTCCACTGCTCGTCGTGCATCTTGTGGTGGGCCATGCCGGCCAGCGGCTTCCCGGCGGGCACCTGCATCTTGAGCAGGAACTCCAGCTCCCAGCGGGCCTCGTCGAGGATGTCCGGGACCTGGTTGCCGCTCTCGGGGATGGCGAGCGTGCCGTCGCCGAGCTTGTCCGCGTCGCCGGTGCGGGCGTGCAGCGCGCGTTCGTGGGTGCTCAGCAGCTCCCAGGTGGAGATGCCGCCGTTGACGACGTACTTGCCGTGGTCGCCGGCGTCGTACCAGCCGCCGCTGACGTCGAGGCTGTAGTCGCACACACCCGGCTGGCACGGCACAGCGGTGTCGCCCTGGTTGGGTGCCACTCCGACGTGGCCGGCCCGGCGGCCGTACCCGGGCCGCAGGTCCTCGCGGATCTCGACGCCGCTGCGCTGGGTGTAGTAGTACTTCGCCGAGTCGAGGCGGAGCCGTTCCCAGACGCTCGCGTCGACGTCGAAGGGACGGCTGGCCTCGCCGTCGGCGACCAGGGTGAGGCCGGTGCCCTTCGTGCGGTACGCGCCGAAGTCGATCGAGTGGACGTTCTGGCCGGAGGAGGCGTCGGTCCCGCGCGGCACGGTCGTGCCCCGGGCGACCACGGTGCCGCGGGCGTTCTTCAGCTCCCAGGGCAGCTTCGCCGTGGCATCGGTGACCAGGGTGGCGTTCTTCGGCCCGGCGGGCAGGTAGGCGACCTGGTTGACGCGGACCCGGGGGCCGGTGTCGGGCTCGTACGGCTCCGGCACGACGCCGCCCAGCAGCGAGACGTCGTCCATGCAGAAGCGCCAGGCGTCCGCGCTGCCGCCGAGCTGGAAGCCGACCTGGCCCTGCGCGGTGTCGACGGGCGAGGTGAAGGTGTAGGAGTAGCGGTCGCCGGAGACGCTGAGCTGCGGCGTCACCTCGTAGTAGGTGTCGTACGGGGACACCGACAGGCCCACGATCGCCCGCACCACGTGCCCGGCGGGCGTGCCGGTAGCGCTGAAGGAGAAGCGGTACGACTCCCCCTTCACGAGGGTGATGTCGTTCTGCCCGACGGCGGCGTCCCAGCGGTTGGCGGTGCCGCCGGGTACGTCGGCACAGAGCCGGCCGTCGGAAAGACCCCCGGTGACGTTGCTGGTCGTCCACCAAGGGGCTGTGGTGGTGTCGAAGGCGCCGTTCTTGACCTGTTCGACCTCTTCGGCCCCGGCCGGTGCCGAGGGCAGCGCGGTGAGGGCGGTCGCCAGGAGGGCCGTCAGGGACAGCAGTGCGGTTCTGCGTCGTTTCACGTCCGGGCTCCTCTGGAGAGGGGCGGGTGACGCTCGGCGTGGGAGCGCTCCCAGATACGGATGCCCGCCATGGTTGTGGCTGATGTGACACTCCGTCAACGGTCCGGACGGGACTGGCTGTCCGTCACCCGTCCGGACCAGCGTGTCTAGACGGTGTCCAGCCGGCTGATGCGCATCGCCCCCCGCGCCTCGTCGGGATGGCGGCTCGTCAGGGTGAGCCGGATCCGGGAGCCGCGGACGGACTCGAAGGTGATCACGGTGGGGGTGTCGGAGGCGGTGGCCCAGTCGATCGCGGTGTCCCGCACGGCCCGCCACGACCGGCCGTCCCACACCGCCGCCTCGATCGCCGCGGGCAGGCTGTGCTTGGCGTCCACCGTGAAGGAGACGTCCACCCTGTCGAAGGCGCGGGTGCGCCCGTGGTCGACCGAGACCCAGTCCTCGGCGCGGGCCCCGTCGAAGGCGGGCAGCAGGGCCGTGGCCTGCTTGAAGAAGCCGTTGGACCAGCCGGTGGCCGGATCGCCGTCGAGCATGGCGGCGGGCAGGGTGTCCGGGCGGCCGGAGTAACTGGCGTCGGCGTGCGGGTAGTCCACCGGCGCCGGGTGCTCCGGCCTGAACGCGGGCGGGGTCGTCTCGGCCCGGTCCCGGGTACTGGTGGCGCGTACGGTCGCCGTGCCTGTGCGCAGGCCGTCGGCGCGGGCGGTCACCTTCACCGTTCCCGGCTTCGTGCCGGAGCGGACGATGGCGAGGGCCTTGCCGTGGTAGGCGGTGCGGGTGCTCGCCTGGTAGCGCTCGGCGCTCTCCTGGCGGCCGTTGTCGAGCCCGGCGAGGGAGCCGCCCGCCACCTCGAAGGAGATCAGGTGCTCCGCGCCGGGCACCACCACACCGCGCCGGTCGACCACCTCGGCGGTCACGAAGACCAGCGAACGGCCGTCAGCGGCGAGGGACTCGCGGTCCGGCGTGAGGCGTATCGCGTGCGGGGCGCCGGCGGTGCGCAGCACGTCGGTGGCGACCGTCTCGCCGTCCTTGCGCGCGACGGCCTTCAGCTCGCCGGGCTCGTAGGGCACCTGCCAGGTCAGGTGCAGCTTTCCGGCGCTGCCGTTCGGGCTGGTGTAACTGCCGGGCCAGGGGCCGTCGGTGAAGGTCTTGTCGTCGCCGGTCGCCTCGGTGGTCTCCAGGTACGTGCGGCCGTCGACGGTCTTCTTGGTGTCGAACCGCCGTACGCCCAGGGACTTTCCGTTGAGGTACAGCTCGACGGTGCCGACGTTGGCGTACGCCCAGACCTCGACCGTGTCGCCCTCGGCGTGGTTCCAGGTCATCGGCAGCAGATGGACCATCGGCTTGTCGGTCCACTGGCTCTGGAACAGGTAGTACATGTCCTTGGGGAAGCCCGCGGTGTCGACCGCACCGAAGAAGGACGCCTTGACCGGGAAGAGGTCGTACGGCGTGGGCTCGCCGATGTAGTCGATGCCCGACCACAGGAACTGCCCGGTGAACCACTTGCGGTCCCGGTCCTTCTTGTGGCCGTACTCGCCGCTCATGGTCCAGGAGGCGAGGTTGTTGTCGTAGGAGGAGGTCCCGCGCCTTCCGGGCGTGTGATTCTCGCCGGTGTTGAGGTGTTCGGGCTCCTGGTACTCGCCCCGGGTCGAGGTCTCCGAGGAGGACTCGGACTCGAAGAGGAAGAGGTGCGGGTAGGCCGCGTGCAGCTGGTCCACCGACTTGGCGGTGTTGTAGTTGAGGCCGAGGCCGTCCAGCTTGGCCAGCATCAGGTCGGCCGCGGAGCCCTTGGCGGGGAGGCGGCGGTACTTGTCGGAGCCGATGACCAGCGGGCGAGTGTCGTCGGCGGCCCTGATCGCGGCGATGACCCGGTCGGCCATGGCGAGGCCGGCGGTCGAGGTGGAGTCGGGGACCTCGTTTCCGATGGACCACATCAGCACGGCGGGCGAGTTGCGGGCCGCCAGCACCATCTCGGTGGCGTCCCTCTCGCACCACTCGTCGAAGAACCGGCCGTAGTCGTACCGGTTCTTCCCGGTGCGCCAGCAGTCGAATGCCTCCACCAGCATGACGACGCCCAGTTCCTCGCAGACCTGGATCACTTCGGGCGCGGGCGGGTTGTGGGAGGTGCGCAGGGCGTTGACGCCCATGGATCGCATGATCTCCAGCTGGCGGCGGACGGCGTCGATGCTGACCGCGGCCCCGAGTGCGCCCAGGTCGTGGTGGAGGTCGACGCCCTTGAGCTTGTGGTGGGTGCCGTTGAGGAAGAAGCCCTCGTCCGGGTCGAAGCGGAAGGTGCGGAAGCCGAAGGGCGTGCGGTAGGTGTCGGTGGTCCGGCCGCCGACGCGCAGTTCGGTGTGCAGGGTGTAGCGGTGCGGGGCTTCGATGTCCCACAACTCGGGGCGTTTGACGGTGAGTTCGTGGGTCTCGGTCCGTTCGTCGGTGACGGCGACGGTGGAGGAGGTGCGGGCGACCGTGCGGCCCTTCCGGTCGACGATCCGGGAGACGACCTCGACGTCCGCGCCCGCGCCCGACGCGTCGACGACCGAGGTGTCGATCCGTACGACGGCCCGCTCGGCGGAGATCTCGGGCGTGCGGACATAGGTACCCCAGCGGGCCACGTGCACCGGCTCTGTGATCACCAGGCGGGCCTCGCGGTAGATGCCGCTGCCCGAGTACCAGCGGCTGCTGGGGAGCCGGTTCTGGACCTTGACCGCGATCACGTTCCGGGTGGTGCCGTCGGTGTGCACCAGGTCGGTGAGGTCGAAGGCGAAGCCGGTGTAGCCGTAGGGGTGGCGGCCGGCCTCCTCGCCGTTGCAGTAGACGTGGGAGTCCATGTAGACGCCGTCGAACTCCACCGAGATCCGCTGGCCGGCGAGGTCCGGCGGGAGGGTGAAGGCGAGGCGGTACCAGCCGAGGCCGCCGGGCAGGAAGCCCGTGCCGCTGGTGGTGCCGTGCTCGGTGGTGGGGGCCTGCTCGATGCTCCAGTCGTGCGGGACGGCGACCTCACGCCACCGGGAGTCGTCGTAGCCGGGCAGGGCGGCGTCGGCGTAGGCGCCGGTCGGGTCGGTGGTGCCGCCCGGGTCGACCAGCGCGAAGCGCCAGCCGTCGCGCAGGGCGACGGTACGGCGGGCGGACTTGTCGCGCGCCTCCTCGGCGGCCCACGCCTCCGGGGTGCCGAGCAGCGCTCCGGCCGCGGGCGCGGCCGCCGAGGCGAGCAGGACCGATCTGCGCGTGACCGACATGACGGCTCTCCCTCATGAAAACCCAGAAGCACTCATAACTGATCGCGAACAAACAGATTCTGTCGAGGTGTCACACAGGGCCGTCAAGGGTGCGGCACCATCCTTCTGTCCCAGGCGTCACATCGGCCGGAATCACGCCCCGACCCCGCACGGCCGGGTGCTGCCGGGGTTACCGGTTCACGCCGGGCGCCTACGGACTAGGCTGGAACTCAAGCGACCTCTCTGATCACTGTGAGTGTCCGTATGGAGTGGCGACGATGAGCCCGCACGAGCCGTTCGACGATGACGGGGCGGCGCGTGCCGTCATCGCCGCCGACGGCGTGCTCACCGAGTGGAGCGAGGGCGCCAGTCGGCTGCTGGGTCACACCGCCGCCGAGGTCGTCGGCCGCCCGGCCGCAGAACTGCTGGCCGACGACGTGGACGCGCCGCCCCCGCCCCGCGATGCCCGCTGGAGCGGCATGCTCGCGCTGCGTCACCGCGACGGCCGCACCGTGTCCGTGTGGGTGCTCGCCCACCGCAGACCGCCAGAGGGTGAGACGGCCGAGTGGTTCGCGGTGTCCCCGCCGGAGGCCGACGACGTGGGGCCGTCGGAGGACCCGCTGGTGCGGGCCGCCCTCACCCAGTCACCCTGCGCCACGATGATCTTCGACGAGGGGCTGCGGCTGCGCGGCGTCAACGACGCCATGGCGGACCTCCTCGGGATGCCCGCCCACCGCCTGCGAGGTCTGAGACCCACCGACATCGGCAGCCGGCCGCAGAACACCGAGCTCGAGGAGAACCTTCGCCGGGTGCTGCGCACCGGTCGGCGGCAGGACATGCAGACGTACATGAAGGCCAGCGGCGAGAGCCGGGGCGCGCACGCCTGGCTGGCCCGGATCGCCCCGCTCACCGACCCGGCCGGCGAGGTGCGGGGCGTCTGCGTGACCGCCCACGACTTCAGCGAGCAGTACCGGTCACGGGAACGGCTGCACCTGGTCAACGAGGCGAGCGTGCGCATCGGCACCACCCTCGACGTCACCCGTACGGCCCAGGAGCTGGCGGACGTGTGCGTCCCGGCGCTCGCCGACTTCGTCAGCGTCGACCTGCTCGACACCCGGGAGCACGGCGGCGAGTCCGCGGGGCCGCCCGTCCCGCCGGTGAGTCTGCGCCGGGCTGCCCACCAGTCGGTCAACACGGGCAGCCCCGAGGCCGTCGCCAAGCCGGGGCAGGTGGAGGTCTACCCGGCGTCCTCCCCGCAGGCGGCCTCGCTGATCGTGGGCCACGCGGTGGTGGCCTCGGGTTCGGAGGACGACCTCGAACGCTGGCTCGCCTGGGACCCGGTGCGCTTCCGCCGGGTCCGCGAGTACGGCATCCACTCCACGATGTCCGTCCCGCTCCAGGCCAGGGGCACCATCCTCGGGGTCGCGGTCTTCACCCGTTTTCGGCGCCCCGAGGACTTCACGGACGACGATGTGCTGCTGGCCGAGGAAGTCACGGCCCGGGCCGCCGTCTGCATCGACAACGCGCGCCGCTACTCCCGCGAGCGGGAGACGACCCTCACGCTGCAGCGCAGCCTGCTGCCCCGGCACCTTCCGAGCACCGCCGCCGTGGAGGCGGCCTCCCGCTATCTGCCGGCCACCCGCTCCGGGGTGGGCGGCGACTGGTTCGATGTGATCCCGCTGTCCGGGATGCGGGTCGCCATGGTCGTCGGCGACGTCGTCGGCCACGGCATCCAGGCCTCGGCCACCATGGGCCGGCTGCGTACCGCCGTCCGCACCCTCGCCGACATCGACCTGGCACCCGACGAACTGCTCACCCACCTCGACGACCTGGTCGTCCGGCTGTCCCAGGAGTCCGGCGGCGAAGAGGCGGCCGGCACCGGGGAGGTGGGCGCGACCTGCCTCTACGCGGTGTACGACCCGGTGTCGCGGCGCTGCACCCTGGCCCGGGCCGGACACCCGCAGCCCTTCCTGGTCCCACCGGACGGCCCGGCCCGGCAGCTCGACCTGCCCTCCGGCCCCCCGCTCGGTGTCGGAGGGCTGCCGTTCGAGAGCGCCGAAGTGGAGCTGCGGGAGGGCAGTGTCCTGTCGTTCCACACCGACGGGCTGCTCTCGAGCCGCGAACGGGACGTCGACACCAGCCAGCGGATGCTCCGCGAGGCCCTGTCGGTGCCCGCCGGCTCGCTGGACGAGATCTGCGACGGCGTGCTGCAGGCCCTGCTCCCCGCCGGCGGCTCCGCCGACGACGTGGCCCTGCTGCTGGCCCGCACCCGGGGCCTGCCGTCCTCCCAGGTCGCGACGTGGGACATCCCGGCCGACCCGGCGCTGGTGGCCCCCATCCGCAAGCAGGTCGTCGAACAGCTCGAGCGCTGGGCGCTGACCGAGGCCACGTTCACCGCGGAGCTGGTGGTGAGCGAGCTGGTCACCAACGCCATCCGCTACGGCGCCAAGCCCATCCGGCTGCGGCTGATCCACGACGCGGACACCCTGATCTGCGAGGTGTCCGACACCAACCACACGGCCCCGCATCTGCGCCGGGCCAAGACCTGGGACGAGGGGGGCCGCGGTCTGCTCCTGGTCGCCCAGCTCACCCAGCGCTGGGGCAGCAGGCACACCGCGGACGGCAAGACGATCTGGGCGGAGCTGACGACGCTCGACGCGATGTGACCGTTCTTACCGGAGCCTGGTTTCATGGGCGGGCACCGCCTGAGACACGCCCCGGAGGACCTCGCCCTGAACACCCCGCTCGCCGAAGTCCTGTCCGTGGCGCTGCTGGCCGCGGTGCTGGGCTGGGCCGTCATCCGTCCCAAGGGGCTGCCCGAGGCCGTACTGGCGGTTCCGGCCGCCGGGCTCGCGGTCGCCGTCGGCGTGATCCCGCCCACACACGCGTGGGAGGAGATCCAGCGGCTGGGGCCCGTGGTCGGGTTCCTCGCGGCCGTACTGGTGCTCGCCCACTTCTGCGACGTCGAGGGACTCTTCACGGCGTGCGGGGCGTGGATGGCCCGCTGGGCGGCGGGACGTCCCGGGCGGCTGCTGACCGCCGTGTTCGCACTGGCCTCCGTCATCACCGCCGTGCTCAGCCTGGACGCCACGGTCGTCCTGCTGACACCGGTCGTGCTCGCCACCGCCACCAGGATGGGCGTCCAGGCCCGGCCGCACCTCTACGCGTGCGCGCACCTGTCGAACACCGCCTCGCTGCTGCTGCCGGTCTCCAACCTGACCAACCTCCTCGCCTTCACGGCGAGCGGGCTGAGCTTCACCCGGTTCACGGCGCTGATGGCCTTGCCCTGGCTGGTCGCGATCGGCGCCGAGTACTTGATCTTCCGGCGCTTCTTCGCCCGGGAACTGGCCGCCCCCCTCCCGGCAGCCGACCCTGACCGGCCTCCCGAGCTGCCGCTGTTCGCCCTGGTCACGGTGGGCTGCACACTGGCCGGGTTCGTGGTGGCCTCCGCCCTCGGGATCGCACCGGCGTGGGCCGCGCTGGCGGGTGCGCTGGTGCTGGCCGGGCGGGCGCTGCTGCGCCGGCGGGCCACCCCGCTGACGGTGGTGCGGTCCGCGGCCCCGGCCTTCCTGGCGTTCGTGCTCGCGCTCGGCGTGGTCGTGCGCGCCGTCGTCGACAACGGGCTCGCCGACGCTCTCCACCGTGTGCTGCCCGACGGCTCGGGCCTGCTCGCGCTGCTGGGCGTGGCCGCGCTGGCCGCCGTCCTGGCGAATCTCATCAACAACCTGCCCGCGGTGCTGGTGCTGCTGCCGCTGACCGCCGGGGCCGGTCCCGGAGCCGTGCTGGCGGTGCTGCTCGGCGTGAACATCGGCCCCAACCTGACCTACGCCGGTTCGCTGGCGACCCTGCTGTGGCGGCGGATCGTGCACCAGGACGGGCACCGCGTCGAGCTCGGGGAGTTCACCCGGCTCGGGCTGCTCGCGGTGCCCGCCGCGCTGGTGCCGGCCGTGGTGGCGCTGTGGCTGTCCCTGGGGGTCGTCGGGGGCTGAGCAGCGCCCGGTGGTCAGCGGCCGCGACCGCCGTATCCGTAGCCGTATCCGTAGCCGTATCCGTAGCCGGGGTGGCCGTATCCGTAGCCGGGATAGCCGTCGTCGCCGTTCCCGGAGCAGTGGTAGCCGTAGTAGTGGCACGTGGTGCTGGGCGACGGGCTCGTGGGCGCCGGCGGGGACGTCGACGGAGCGGCGGTCGGGGTGGGGGCCGGCTCGGGTGTCCTCGACGGTGTCGGGGTGGGGGTCGGGGTGGGCTCGGGCTGCGGCACCGGAGCGGCGGCCTCCCAGTTGACGGCCTCCATCTGGAGGTCGGTCTTGGAGGTGTCGATCACCCAGCGCTGGACCTCGTCGTCCGCCCGGGTCTTGAGGACCAGGGACCCCGAACCGTCGGTCGCGGCCGGAGCGAGAGCGAGTTCCTGGTCCCGGCGGGGCACCAGGGCGCCCTGGAGTACGAAGTCGTAGCTGATGTCCTTGGTGTCGGGCCGGGACGGGCCGGTGCAGGGGGCCAGCCGCACCGAATAGCCGAGCCGCGAGTCCAGGCACAGGCCGGGGGCGGCACCGTTGCGCAGCAGCCCGTCGGTCTCGTACGTCCACTGCTGGGCGGGGTCCGAGGAGCAGGTGGTGAGTTCTGTCTCCGCGCCCTCGACGGCCTTCTTGCCGTCGACGCCGACGCACAGTCCCGAGGCGATGTTCAGCAGCCGCCCGCGCAGGGCGCCCTTGCGGGCCTCGCCCGCGCCGATCCAGGACGGGTCGCCGGTCGGCTTGCCCGCGCCCGGGTCCGCTGCCTCGGAGGACCGGTCCGCGCCGGGCGCAGGGGCGGTGTCGCCGGAGTTGCCTATGGACCACAGGACCAGCGGGAGGACGACCAGACCGCTGACGGTCAGGATGCCCACGGTGAGGTTACGGCGACGGGCGGCACGGCGGGCCGCCTTGTGGGCGGATCTGCGGGAAGCGGTGCGGGGACCCACGGCGTCCGGGCCGGGGGCCGTCCCGCCGGCCGGTGGCGGCGCGTCGGGCGGGGTGGTGGGGAATGCCTCATGGGCGTGGCGGAGGGCCTGCGTCTGCCTGTCTCGCGTCTGGACCCGGATCCGCGGTGGGGTCCCCGCTTCCCCTGCGGCCGCGGGGGCGGCCGGCGCGGTCACCGGGTCGGCGGGGTCGGTGAACGACTCCCCGACCGCGCCCGCGAGGGCCACGGGGTCAGGGAACGCCGCGCGCGCGGCATCGGCCGGTTCCGGGCCGGCCATGTCCCCGGGAACGCCGGCCTCCTGGGAGACTTCCGCGGCTCCGATCGACGCACTCTCCGCGTACTCCTGCCCGCCCCAGCCCAGCACCGCCTCGGCCAGGGCGACGCCGAGCCCGTGGTTGAACCGGTCGAGCTGGTCCGCGGCGGCGCTGCAGTGCCCGCATCCCTCGATATGCGCGCGTAGATCGGGGTCGACGTCGAGGGCGCCACGCCGGTACGTCACGTCGAGCAGGCGCAGATAGCGCCGGCAGTCCTCGTCGGGGGCGGTTTCGCGGTGCAGCTGGAGGCACTCCTCGCGCATCCGGTCGCGGGCCCGGCCCAGTTCGACGCGCGCGCCCTCCTCGTCCAGTCCGAGCAGCCCGGCGGGAGCCGCGAGCGGTTCGGCCTCGACCTCGATGTGCCACAGCAGGCAGCGGGCCGACTGGGGCAGCCGGTGGAAGGCCCCGGACAGCAGGCGCCGGTGCCGCTGCGGCAGCAGCCGGGCGGCCGGGCGCTCTCCGTCACCGGTCTCGGATCTCAGCTCCGGGTGGAGCATGTCGCTTCGGTGGTCGCCGGCCCACTCGGCCGCGATCCGCCGCACGGTGACGAGCAGTTGGGGCCGCCAGGCGGCCGTCGGTCCGTTCTGGCGCAGGCTTTCGCCGAAGAGCCGGGTGAAGGCGGCGGTGGTGAGCATTCCGGCGAAATGCGGACCGGCGGTGCACAGCCGGGCGTAGGCGAAAGCCGACTCCCAGTGCCGGTCCAGTAGTTCGCCGACGGGCTGGAGCGCGGGCGTCGCGCCGGTCCACTTCCTGAGCTCGGCGCTCAGTTGCTCGTCCGTCGGGCCGAACCTGCGGGCCGGGGCCGGGGAATTCGACGGACTTGCGTCGTTCACGGCTGCATTCCTCTCAAGGACATGCGGAATAAAGTCCATACCAAGGGGTATGCCGGCACGGCGGCCTCGCGCATACGAAAGAACGGCGTGCTGTCCGCACGCCGACAGGGCACACCTTTGCACAGCTCAGCGACAGTGAACAAGAGATCTCGCGGTTTCGTGCATTGCGTAGGCGGCCAGGGCTTTTTGACAAAATGTCAATCAGCGGCGCGAAAGGGATTTCCGGGCTGCCCGCGCGGCTTTCAAGGCAGGTATTCGCCCGGTTCCCGTCGCCGTCCGGAAACCGCTGGGCCGGACGGGTCTCCGTACCTTGTCCGGTACGCGCCGGGCGGTATCCCGTAGCGGTCGCGGAAGACACGGTTGAAGTGGAACGGGCTGGCGAAACCCGAGGCCGCGGCCGCCCGCTCCACGGGCAGGTCGGTGCCCTCCAGCAGCCGCGCGGCGTGCCGCAGCCGGGCCTCGCGCAGGGCGCGCATGGGCGACTGGCCGAGCTGCCGGCTGAACAGGTGGGCGAACCGGGACGGCGACAGGGCGACACTCTCGGCGAGTGAGCGGACGGTGTGCGGGGCGCCCGGGTCGGCGGCGATCAGTTCCTCGGCCCGGCGGATCCGCGGGTCGACGCCCGGGCGGGATGCGGCCGGCCGGGCGCCCGCGGCAGTGAGGAGGACGATCTCCTCCAGTGCGCACAGGGCGAGTTCGCGGGCCGCGCTGCCGTGTGCGACGGCGACCTGTCCGTCCGGGGACGCCGGTGCGGGCGGTGCCTCGGTCCCCGTCCAGCGGGCGTCGGTGTGCATCCGCCGGAAAGCCGACTCGACGCGGCCGTGCACACCGGCCGGGGCGGACGCGACCACGTACAGCCCGTCGCCGGCGTCGTACGGCCGCAGCCACCCGGCCCACGACGGGCGGGCCTGGCAGTGCGCCCACCAGAACCGCCAGTGCCGGGCGCCGGGCTCCACCGCGTAGCCGTGCGGGACCCCCGGGGCCAGCACCACGAGGTCACCCGCGCCGACCGAGGTCTCCACCGCGCCCTGCCGCAGCCGGCCCCGGCCTCCCGTGGTCCAGGTGAACAGCCAGCTCGCGGAGCCACGCGGGCGGCTGACGGCGTAGCCGGGCGGCTGGTCGAAATGGCCGAGCACGACCAGGCCGGGCGGCGGAGCGGGGTCCCCGTCGTTCCCGTTCTCAGCAGTGCCGGGCAATCCGTCAGCACGCACGGGCATCCTCCTCGACCGCTCGGCGGCCTAGCGTCTTGTACCGAGGCCACCTGACCGAGGAGTGCGCTCATGACAGTCACGGGCAACGGCGCCGCCGGCGCTTCCATCCTGGACCCCGCCGGGCTCCGGCGATACCGGGAGGGGTTCGAGGAGGACGGTTTCACGGTGGTGCGCGGGCTCTTCGGGGCCGACGAGATCGAGCGGCTGTGCGGTGAGTTCGCGGCACTGCACGCGGCCGGGCCGGTTCCCGGGCACTTCCAGCCGCGTGTGTCCGGGGCGGACGCGGATCCGCTGCACGTGTGGCCTCGGGTGATGCACCCGCACGAGATCAACGGCCTCGCCCGGGATGTCCTGCTGGACGCCCGGCTGCGGACGGTCCTGGAGGTGCTCCTCGGGGAGGAGGTACTCGCCGCGCAGAGCATGTTCTACTTCAAGCCGCCGGGTGCCCGGGGACAGGCGCTGCACCAGGACAACTTCTATCTGCGGGTGGAGCCGGGCACCTGTGTGGCCGCATGGGTGGCGTGCGATGTGATCGACCGCGAGAACGGCGGCCTGGAGGTCGTGCCGGGCACGCACCGGATGGACGTGTTCTGCCCGGAGGAGGCGGACGAGGGGGTTTCCTTCGCCCGGGAGTACGTTCCGCCGCCGCCCGGGCTGGCGGCCGTGCCGGTGGACATGTCTCCGGGGGATGTCCTGTTCTTCAACGGCAGTCTGGTGCACGGGTCGCAGCCGAACCGTTCGGGTGACCGGTTCCGGCGGTCGTTCATCGGGCACTATGTGGGGCGGTCGGCGGAGCGGATCGGGCGGTTCTACCGGACGTTGACGATGAGCGGGGCGCCGGTCGCTCTGGAGGAGAGCGAGGGGGCGGGGCCCT
Source organism: Streptomyces sp. NPDC008137 (assembly GCF_042957035.1). Lineage (NCBI taxonomy): Bacteria > Bacillati > Actinomycetota > Actinomycetes > Kitasatosporales > Streptomycetaceae > Streptomyces > Streptomyces sp. NPDC008137. The sequence continues at coordinate 60,220 of NZ_JBIBHN010000034.1, forward strand.
GCGGGACGGAGTTCGCGCCGCCGCAGGGGCCTCACTGATCGGTTGTCCGCGGGCTCGTCGTGGCTGGTCGCGCCCACGCCGCGGAGCCGCGCATCAATACAGCCCCGCGCCCCTGAAGGCAGGGCGTTTCAGTGCCCGGCGACGGGATGGGGCGTGTAGGGACGCTCCAGCTCCTCCAGCTCCTTGTCTGTCAGCCGGAGTTCCACGGCTGCCACCGCGTCCTCCAGATGCCCGGGCTTCGACGCTCCGACGACGGGTGCCGTCACCGTGGACTGGTGGAGCAGCCAGGCCAGGGCCACCTGGGCTCGGGGCACGCCTCGGTCGGCGGCGATGCGGGTGACGGCCTCGACGATGGTGCGGTCGCCCTCCTGGTACAGGTTGCTGCCGAAGGTGTCGGTGGCGCTGCGCTCGGTCGTGGTGTCCCAGTCTCGGGTGAGGCGGCCGCGGGCGAGCGGGCTCCAGGGCAGGACGCCCACGCCCTGGTCCGCGCAGAGGGGCAGCATCTCGCGCTCCTCCTCGCGGTAGACGAGGTTGTAGTGGTTCTGCATGGAGACGAAGCGCGTCCAGCCGTTCAGGCGGGCCGTGTACTGGGCCTTGGAGAACTGCCAGGCGTACATCGAGCTGGCCCCGATGTAGCGGACCTTGCCGGCCTTGACGACGTCGTGCAGGGCCTCCATCGTCTCCTCGACCGGGGTGTGCGGGTCGAAGCGGTGGATCTGGTAGAGGTCGACGTAGTCGGTGCCGAGGCGGGTCAGGCTCTGGTCGAGCTCGGTGAGGATCGCCTTGCGGGACAGTCCGCCGCCGTTCGGCCCGGGCCGCATCCGGCCGTGCACCTTCGTCGCGAGCACGATCTCGTCGCGGCGGGCGAAGTCGCGCAGGGCACGGCCGGTGATCTCCTCGCTGGTGCCGTCGGAGTAGACGTTGGCCGTGTCGAAGAAGTTGATCCCCGCCTCGACCGCCTGCCGGATCAGCGGGCGCGAGGCCTCTTCGTCGAGGGTCCACTCGTGACGGCCGCGGTCGGGCAGGCCGTAGGTCATGCACCCCAGACAGATCCGGGAGACGTCCAGGCCCGTCGAACCGAGCTTCACGTACTGCATCGTTGCTGCTCCTGCCTTCGGGAGGGGGTTCCAGGGGGAGCGTACGTGCTCGTGTGCGCTCGAAGGCAGGGTGCGCCCGACCGGCTGACGGGCCGTCATCGTTGCTGCCCCCAGGTGACCGCACGGCGTGGGAGCGGCGGGGTGGCCGGACCGCTGCCGCATCCTCGGCGCAGGTGACCGGCGCCCGGCCGGTCGACGGCGTACGGGAGCAGGCGTGGCGGCACGACGGAGGACACTCAGGATCCTGACCGGGGCGGCCGCGGCGTCCCTCGCCCTGGTCTCGACCGCCTGGAGCCGGCCGGCCCCGCCCGGGTACGAGGTCCGGTCCCAGGCTCCGGCGGCCGAGGGACCGGCGACGCTGTGCGCGCCCGCGGGCACCCTGCGCGGAGCGGACGGCGAGCGGGCCGACGTCGGTCTTTGCGCGGGCAGCGGCACCCCGATGATGGCGGTCTCGGCCCCCGCGAGCTGCGGCCGTCGCGGCACGTCCGTCCGGTACGCCTGTCTGACCTCCGGCACCTGGACGGCGAAGCGCCAGGGCAGGACGGCCGCCTCCGGGACGCTCCCCGGCTCGCAGCCGTACCCGGGCCCGGGTACCTACGACGTCACGGCCACCGTGCACGTCCGCTCCACCCCGAGCGGTGTGGATCTGCGGGGTACGGTCCGGACCACCCTCACCCTGAGCGCGCCGAAGCAGCCGCCCACGCACCGCGTCGAGGTCGACCGGACTACCCTGCGTCGCGGGGCCACCACCACGCTGACGTACCGGGTGTACCGCGACAGCGAACAGGGCGACGGCAGTGCCCGCTTCGGGCTGATCGGCGAGGAGAGCAAAGGGGTGCGGATCAGCACGGCGGACGCCCGGTGCGTCAACCCGCTGATCGGGCGGGCCCCGTCCGAGGCCAGGCTGACGCACTCCGTGGACTGTGCGCTGACCGATCTCCAGCCGGGCCGTCCGGCCACCGTCCGGGTCCAGGTCACTCAGGGGTCCGCCTGCTCGACGGTGGTCTCGAAGCTGGGCTACTGGATGCCGCGCGGGCAGGCGCTCTACACCGGCGGCATGGTGGAGGGGCCCACGGTCGGCTGCGGCTGACGGTCAGCCCCGTTCGACCAGGTCCAGTGCCCGTTCCCAGCCGAACTCCGGCCGCCCGCCGTCCTCGCCCGGCTCCCCGGTGTACGGCTTCCCGAACCGCACGCCCATCCCCCGCAGCCGTTCGAGGCTGTCCCGGTAGGCGGGGTGGGCGGCCAGGGCGTCGGCCACGCACGGAAGGACGGCGATCGGCACGCCGAGCCCCGCGACCTCGCACAGGGTGCCCAGCGCGAGGGTGTCGGCGATGCCGGCCGCCCACTTGTTGACGGTGTTGAAGGTGGCGGGCGCGAGGACCAGGGCGTCGGGCGCCGGGAACGGGCGGGGCTCGCCCGGCGTGCGCCACGCGGAGCGGATCGGGCGGCCCGTCTGGGCCTCGACGGCGGCGGTGTCGAAGAAGCCGTTCATCGCGACGGGCGTCGCGATGACGCCCACCTCCCAGTCCCGCTCCTGCGCCGCGGTGATCAGTTCGCTGACGTCGGCGGCGATTCCGGCGGCGCAGACGACGATGTAGAGGAAGGGCTTGCGGGCGGCCTGGTCGGTCATCCCGGAAACCCTAGCGACTCCCCCTGGCTCACCGGAGGGGGAAGGCCCGACCGCGCTCCGCCTCCGGCCGCGGGCCGAGGATGCGGCGTTCCTCCTCCTCGATCGGTACGTCGTTGATGCTCGCCTCGCGGCGGGCCATCAGACCGTGCTCGTCGAACTCCCACAGCTCGTTGCCGTAGGAGCGCCACCACTGCCCCTCGGCGTCCCGGCACTCGTACTGGAAGCGGACGGCGATGCGGTTGCCGTCGAAGGCCCACAGGTCCTTGCGCAGCGCGTAGTCCCGCTCGCGCTCCCACTTGCGGGTCAGGAACTCGGCGATGCCGGCACGGCCGGTGACGAAGGTGTCGCGGTTGCGCCAGACGGAGTCCTCCGAGTAGGCGAGGGCGACCTTGTGCGGGTCGCGGGTGTTCCAGGCGTCCTCGGCGGCCTGGACCTTCTGTGCCGCGCTCTCGCGGGTGAAGGGCGGCAGGGGCGGGCGGTCTGTCATGGATGGCTCCCCGGTCACAGCGGAGAACGAGCGTTCTCTCGATGGCTGCTACCGTAGGAGAACGCTCGTTCTCTCGTCAAGGAGTGGTGGCACATGGACAGCGCGGCGGCCCGGGAGCGGGCTCTGGACGCGGCCGAGGAGCTGTTCTACGGGCGGGGTGTGCGGTCCGTCGGGATGGACGACGTCCGCGGCGCCTCCGGGGTCTCGCTGAAGCGGCTCTACCAGCTCTTCCCGGCGAAGGAACAACTGGTGGAGGCCTATCTGGAGCGGCGCGACGCGCGCTGGCGCGGGGAGCTGGCCGAGTACGTCGAGCGGCACGGGGAACCCCGGGAGCGGATTCTTGCCGTGTTCGACTGGCTCGGCGGGTGGTTCGGCGAGCCGGACTTCCGCGGCTGCGCGTGGATCAACGCCTACGGCGAGCTCGGCGCCACGTCGGCGCGCGTGGCCGGCCAAGTGCGCGCGCACAAGCGGGCGTTCCGGGAGTACCTCGCCTCGCTCGTGGCCGCGGCGGGGCTGCCCGGCGCGCTGGCCGGGCAGCTGTTCCTGCTGGCCGAGGGGGCCATGGTCGCGGCGGGGGTCACCAGGAGCGCCGAGCCCGCGGCCGAGGCGCGCGAGGCGGCCCGGCTGCTCCTGGGGACCATGTGAGGCCGGGCGTCAGCTCACCCTCTCCGAGACGGTGATGGCGCTCACCGGGCAGGCCCGGGCCGCCTCCCGCACCAGCGTGCTGCCGCCGCCGTCCTCCTGCCCGGGCAGCAGGGTGCTGTAGCCGTCGTCGTCCTGGGTGAACACCTCCGGGGCGGTCAGGGCGCACTGGCCGGCGCCGATGCAGACGTCCGTGTCGATCTCGATGTCGATGTGCATGTGCGGAAGCCTCTTACCAGGTCACGGGGAGTTCCAGCATCCCCTGGATCGTGTCGCCCGGCTTGAAGGGGATCTCGTCGGCCGGAGCGGCCAGGCGCAGGCCGGGCAGCCGGTCGAAGAGGGTGTGCAGGGCGATCTCCAGTTCGGCGCGGGCGAGGTTCTGCCCGAGGCACTGGTGGATGCCGAAGCCGAACGCGACGTGGTGCCGGGACGAGCGGTTCCAGTCGAGTGTGTCCGGCTCGGGGTAGACCGTCTCGTCGCGGTTGATGACGGAGGTCGCGAAGACCACACCCTCCCCCTTCTTGATCGTCGTCCCGGCCACGTCGATGTCCTCGACGGCCAGGCGCAGCATGCCGTCCGCGATCGACAGCATCCGCATCAGCTCCTCGACCGCGGACGGCAGCAGGCCCGGGTCCGCGCGCAGTTCGGCGAGCCGCTCGGGGTGCTGGAGCAGGGTGAAGGTGCCGAGCGAGATCATGTTGGCGGTCGTCTCGTGGCCCGCGACCAGCAGGATGAGGGCCATGGCGATCAGGCCCTCGCGGTCGAGGTCGCCCTCGTCCGGTTGCCGGTGGACCAGGTCGTCCAGCAGACCGGTCCCCCGGTCCTTCCGCTTGCGGTCGATCAGCTCACCGAAGTACCTCTCCAGCCGGTCGCGGGCGTCCAGCACATCGGCCGTCTCGGGGCCGCGCAGCAGCCGTCGTGACTGGGTCTCGAAGAAGTCGTGGTCGGAGTACGGGACGCCGAGCAGGGCGCAGATCACCATGGACGGCACGGGCAGCGCGAAGGCGGTGACCAGGTCGGCGGGCGGGCCCTGGGCGATCATCGCGTCGAGCCGTTCGTCGACGATCCGCTGGATGCGTGGCCGGAGTTCGACGGCCCGCTTGAGGGTGAAGTCCCCGACGACCATGCGGCGCTGGGTGCGGTGCTCGGGGTCGTCGACTCCCAGCAGGGCCGTTCTGCGGTTGCGGATCCCGGCGAACCGCTTGGTCGGGGCGGGGAAGCCGGGCCGGTCGCGGTTGGACGACAGACGCGGGTCGGCCAGCAGCGCGCGGGCGATCGCGTGCCCTCCGACCAGCCAGGCCTCACGGCCGTCGAAGAGGGTGACGCGGGTGAGGGGGCGCTCGGTGCGCAGCGTGTCGTAGGCGGCGGGCGGGTGGTAGGGGCAGGTCCGGCTCTGGGGGAAGGCGACGGGTGCGGTCGTGTCCGTCATGAAGACCTCGCAGACGAGTAGTGCGTCGTGCCGATCATCATTAGATGCCCCGGGCACCTATAGGGCGACGCGAAGTTCGGCCAGATCGGTGTCGGCTGCAACATGGCCGGGGAATGCCGTCCTCACGTTCGAAGGCCGGGGTCGGGGCCTGGGGTGTGCGGACAGGGCCCTTGCCGGGAGCAGGGGGCTCTCTGGAAGCCGTCGCGGCGATTCGAAAACCGGTTGTCGATGCGGCGGGGCAGGCCCCAGGATCCAGCCATGCCTACGCTCGCCGTCCTTCCGCCGTCACCGCCGCTGTCCGCCGCCGCTTCCGCCGCGCGCCGACAGCAGCGGTCCGGCCGCCGTGGAGGGCCGACGCCCCCGCGGTCATGACGGCCGCGCTCCTCGCGGGGCTGCTCGCCGGGTACGGCATCGCCGTGCCGGTGGGCGCGGTCGGGACCTACCTCGTCTCCCTCACCGCCCGCACGTCCCCGCGTACCGGTGTCTGCGCCGCGCTCGGCGTCGCCACCGCCGACGGGCTGTACGCCCTCGCCGCCACCCTTGGGGGTACGGCCCTGGCCGGCGCGCTGCGGCCGGCGCTCGGCCCGCTGCGCTGGGTCTGTGTCCTGGTGCTGCTCGGGCTGGCGGTGCGGGGTGCGGTCACCGCCCTGCGCGAGTACCGCGGCCACCGGCTCGACACCCGGACGGCCCCGTCTCCCCCGAGTCCCGCCCGGGCCTACCTGGGACTGCTCGGCATCACCCTGCTCAACCCCACCACCGTGATCTACTTCGCGGCGCTCGTGCTCGGCTCCCGGGCCGCGGGTCCGGCCGGGCCGGTGGAGCAGGGCGTGTTCGTCCTGGCCGCCTTCGCCGCCTCCGCGAGCTGGCAGGTGCTGCTCGCCGGGAGCGGTGCCCTGCTGGGCCGGGCGCTGACCGGTCCCCGGGGCCGGCTGGCGACGGCGCTGGTGGCGAGCGGGGTGATGACGGCTCTGGCCGTGCGAATGGCGGTTTCTCCAGGATGATTCGCGCGGGTACCGGTGTTGAGGGCAGGTATCAGTTACCGGTCGGCCTCTGACACGACGATGGGACGGATTGCGATGCCTCTCGAAGGCGAGTACGAACCCAGCACCACGCAGTGGGTGCGCAAGCAGGTGGAACTGTACGAGAGCTCCGGTGGTACGGAAGGGACGACGCTGCAGGGCTCCAAGATGCCGGTCGTCATCCTGACCTCACGGGGCGCCAAGAGCGGCAAGCTGCGCAAGACCCCGGTGATGCGGGTGGAACACGAGGGGCGCTACGCCGCCGTCGCCTCCCTGGGCGGTGCGCCCAAGCACCCGGTCTGGTACTTCAACCTCAAGTCCGACCCGCATGTGGAACTCCAGGACGGGCCTCGCAAGCAGGACATGACCGCTCGTGAGGTCACGGGCGAGGAGAAGTCCGCGTGGTGGGAGCGGGCCGTCGCGGCCTATCCGGCGTACGCGGACTACCAGAAGAAGACCGACCGGGAGATTCCGGTGTTCGTGCTGGAGCCCGTCGCCGGCGACTGAGGCCGGCGCGGGCGGCGAAGAGATTCCGCTCGGAGTGCATGAACCGTTGGCGGCGGGGCACGCGTGGTTCAGGCCCCGCCGCGCTCCCCCGTCGCGGCGGGGCTTTCCGCTGCCTCCCGGGCGCGCCGGTCGGTGACGTCGAGGAAGATCTGGTCCGCCTCGGGCACCGTCCGGGCGATGGAGCGCTTGATGCGGACGGCGACGTCCTCGACGTCCTCGCTGTCCAGCCCGGGCACCAGGTCGACGCGGGCGGCCACGAGGGCCGAGTCGAGGCCCGTCTTCATCGTGAACAGCGCCTCCACACTGTCGATCTCGGGCTGCGCCCGCAGCAGTGCCTGGATCCGCCCGCTCGCCTCCGGGTCGGCCGCCTCGCCGATCAGCTGGTCACGTGCCTCCCGGCCCAGCCGGAAGGCCACGTAGACGAGCAGCGCGCCGATCGCGAGCGACGCCGATGCCTCCCACACCACCTGGCCGGTGACCATGTGCAGTGCCATGCCCGCCATGGCCAGCGTGACGCCGAGCACCGCGGTGCCGTCCTCGGCGACGACCGTCCGCAGGGCCGGGTCGCGCAGCCCGGCGCCGGTACCGCCCTGCCGGCGCACCTGGTACAGGGCGCGCAACAAGGAGCCGCCCTCCGCGAGGAGGGCGATACCGAGCACGATCAGGCCGGCGACATAGCCGCTGAGCTTCTCCTCCGATCCGCTCGTGAGTGCCTCGAAGCCCTGGAAGAAGGAGAAACAGCCGCCCATGACGAAGATCCCGACCGCCGCGAGGAGCGACCAGAAGAACCGCTCCTTGCCGTAGCCGAAGGGATGACGCCGGTCTGCGGGGCGGCGGCTGCGGCGCAGGGCCGCCAGCAGGAAGACCTCGTTCAGGCTGTCGGCCACCGAGTGGGCCGCCTCCGACAGCAGGGCGGGTGATCCCGCGGCCAGGCCGCCGACGGCCTTGGCCGCCGCGATGACCAGGTTGGCCGCGAGCGCCACCAGCACGGTGACGCGTGTCCTGCGATCAGATGCTTGTTCAGTCACCCACGCCGATTGCCCCGGTCGGCGGTGCCCACACCGTGCCGTCGGCGGAAAAAGGGGAACGCGTTCACCAGGGCACACACACGACCGGCAGGGCACTCGTACGACGAGCAGGCCACGCACAGGGCAAGGAGGTCACCCCCATGAGCCGCGACGACGGCGACGGCAACAGCGCCTACGGCAGGAGGTCGTTCAAACGGTCCAAGGCCCATTTCGCGGACCGGATCACGGCGGACGGCCGGGACGGCTGGCCGGTGGAGGCCGGTCGCTACCGCCTGGTCGTCAGCCGGGCCTGCCCGTGGGCGAGCCGGTCGCTGGTCTCCCGGCGGCTCCTCGGCCTGGAGGACGCGCTGTCCCTGGCTGTCGCCGACCCGATACAGGACGACCGCAGCTGGCGCTTCACGCTCGACGAGGACGGCCGCGACCCGGTCCTCGGCATCCGCTACCTCGGCGAGGCCTACGACCGGCGGGAGACCGGCTACCCCGGCGGTGTCAGTGTGCCGGCGATCGTGGACGTGCCCAGCGGGAAGCTGGTCACCAACGACTACCAGCAGCTCACGCTCGACCTCGCGACCGAATGGACGGCCCTGCACCGGGAAGGCGCGCCCGACCTGTACCCGGACGCGCTGCGCGACGAGATCGACGAGGTGATGGCGGATGTCTACCAGGACGTCAACAACGGCGTGTACCGGGCCGGGTTCGCCACCGGGCAGGAGGAGTACGAGACCGCCTGCGCGGGCGTGTTCCGGCGTCTTGAGCTGCTCGCGGAGCGGCTGGAGAGGCAGCGGTATCTCGTCGGCGACACGATCACCGAGGCGGACATCCGGCTGTTCACCACGCTGGTCCGCTTCGACGCCGTCTACCACGGCCACTTCAAGTGCAACCGCTGGAAGCTGACGGAGAACCAGGTGCTGTGGGGGTACGTCCGTGACCTGTACCAGACGCCCGGGTTCGGCGACACCGTCGACTTCGACCACATCAAGCGCCACTACTACCAGGTGCACACGGGCATCAACCCGACCCGCGTCGTGCCGCTGGGCCCGGACCTGTCCGGCTGGCTGACCCCGAACCACCGTGAGGAGCTGGGCGGCCGGCCCTTCGGCGACGGCACACCCCCGGGGCCGGTCCGCGCCGAGGAGCGGATCCCGGCCGCGCACACCCCCTGACCACCCCTACCCACCCCCCTGAGCGACGAAGGAGATCCCCGTGGCCAAGAAGAAGAAGCTGCCCCTCGCCTACCAGCCCCTCGGGTTCGTGCTGGGCTGGTCGAGCGGCTGGCTGTCCGGGCTGGCCTTCCGCAAGACGTGGATGGCGATCCGGCACGAGGAGGACGCGCCCGACGCGCTGGACCGGGACCGCGGCTGGGGCGAGATCCTGCTGGCCGCAGCGGTCCAGGGCGCCATCTTCGCGGTGGTGCGCAGCGCCGTGGACCGCGCGGGCGCCAAGGCCATCGAGCGTTCGACCGGCGCGTGGCCGGCTGACGAGAAGGGCGGCGGCAGGGACTGACCGAATGCCCGTGCCTCACCCGGCCCCGCCCGCCCTGTGCCGCGGGCGGGGCCGGGCCGTGCCGGGCGTCCGCTCAGCCGTCCACCTTGATCGTCTTCATGGTGAGGTGGGACTCGAGGCGAAGAACGGCGGGCAGTCCGCTGAGCTTGCTCATCATGAAGGCCTCGTAGGCGGCGTGGTCGGCGACGGCGACACGGAGGAAGTAGTCGGGGCGTCCGTACATCCGCCGGAACTCGACGACCTCCTCGTAGGAGGCCACGGTGGTCTCGAACTCCTCGACGGTCCCGCGGTCCTGGGCGTAGATCTCGACGTCGACGAGCACTTCGAGCTCGCGGCCCAAGGCTCCGGGGTCGATGACGGCCCGGTAGCCGGCGATGACGCCGCTCTCCTCCAGACGCTTGACCCGGCGCAGGCAGGGAGGCGGAGTCAGCCCCACCCGCCTGGCCAGCTCGACGTTCGGCAGCCGACCGTCCTGGCGTAGTTGAAACAGAATTTCTCGGTCGACGGCATCGAGGTCACTTTCATTGCTCATATAAAGATCATAGAGCCATAATCGGCAACCATATAAGGCGCCAACTTTCCTAAAATGTCTACATGCGAATTAGCCCCGCGGCGCGCGCCGCCTTCCAGGACTGTGCCCCCGTGGGCCTCGGGATGGTGCCGCTCGGTCTCGCCTTCGGGGCGCTGGTGGTCCAGTCGGGGCTCGACTGGTGGTGGGCCGGGCTGTCCGCGGCGCTGGTCTACGGCGGATCGTTCGAGTTCCTGCTGATCGGCATGGTCGTGGCCGCCGCACCGCTGGTGTCCATCGCCCTGGCCGCGTTCCTGGTGCAGGCGCGGCACGTCTTCTACGCGCTGTCCTTTCCCCTGCACCGCGTGCGGGGCCGGTTCGCCAGGACGTACAGCACGTTCGCCCTCACCGACGAGGCTTACGCGCTGACCGCGACCGAGCAGGCCCGCGATTGGTCGAGCCCGCGCATCCTGTGGCTGCAGCTCTTCATGCACCTGTACTGGGCCGGCAGCGCGACCGCCGGGGCCCTGCTGGGTTCCCTCATCCCGGACGGTGTCACCGGCCTGGACTTCGCCCTGACCGCCCTGTTCGTCGTACTCGCTCTCGACGCGGTCCGTGACCTGCGGGGCGATCTGCCGGCCCCGGTGCTCGCCCTGCTCTGCGCGCTGGGCGCCCGTCTGTTCTTCCCGGGTCAGTTGCTGCCGGCGGCCTTCGCCCTGTTCACCGCCGGCCTCCTGGCACGCCGGCTCGCCGGCCGGAGGAGGCCCGCTCATGTCTGACACCTACGCCGTCGTCGCGGTCCTCGTCACCGCGGCCGTCACCTGGGCCCTGCGCGCCCTGCCGTTCGCCGCGCTGGCGCCGCTGCGGGCCAGCGCCACCGTGCGGTATCTCGGCGCCCGTATGCCCGCCGGGGTGATGGTGATCCTGGTGGTCTACTGCCTGCGCGATCTGCCGGTCACCGAGTCGCGCGCCGTGGCCCCGCTGGCCGCCCTGGCCGTGGCCGTCGGCCTGCACCTGCGGCTCCGCAACGCCCTGCTGAGCATCCTCGCCGGCACGGCCGTCCATGTGGCCCTGGCCAGCGCGGTCCTCGCCCCCTGAACCCGTCCCCGAAAGGCATGCGTCCTTTGAACACCGGCAGCTACTTCGAACCCATCGACGAACACCGCTACAAGCCCACCGGACACGCGAGCGGCGCGTGGGATCCGGCCGAGCAGCACTTCAGCCCACTCGCCGGCCTCCTCGTCCACGCCATCGACCGGCAGCGCGACGCCCGCTCGTACAGCCGCCTGAACCTCTCCCGGATCAGCTTCGACATCCTCGGCCGCCTCGCCCTGGACGAGTGCGAGATACGGGTGGAGACCGTCCGGCCCGGCCGCACCATCGAACTCGTCGAAGCCGTCGCCCTGATCGGCGGCCGGCCCGTCGTACGGGCCCGGGCCTGGTTCCTCGCCGACAGCGACACGGCGGAGGTCGCCGGTGGCGACACCGGCCGGCTCACCCCTCCCGAGTCGCTCGCCCCGTGGCCGCTGACCTCCGTGTGGCCCGGCGGATACATCGCCTCCCTCGACGTCCGCCCGCTCGCGCCACCGCGGCCGGGCCGCACCAAGGCCTGGATCTCCACCTCGCTCGACCTGGTGGCCGGGCAGACCGCGAGCCCGCTCGCCTCCTACATCGCGCTCGTCGACACCGCCAACGGCATCGCCGTACGACAGTCGCCCGACCGGTGGATGTTCCCGAACGTCGACCTCACCGTCCACCTCCACCGCCGGCCGGAGGGCCCCTGGACCGGGCTCGACACCACCGTCACCTTCGGCGCCACCGGCCAGGGCGTCACCAGCACCGTCCTGCACGACCTCGCCGGACCCGTGGGCCATGCCCAGCAGATCCTCACCGTCAGGCCGGTGCCGGCATCCGGCTGAACGCCGGGCTCAGCCCTGCTTGGGTGCCGTCGGCGGGGTGCGGCGCAGGGTGAAGGAGTGGCCCGCCGGGTCGGCGTAGCCGCGTTCCTCCAGGGGGCCCGAGGGCTCCTTGGCCTCCAGGGGACGTCCGCCCAGGCTGATGACCCGGCGTTCCACCGCGTCGAGGTCGTCCACCACGAACTCCAGATGGGCCTGGAGGGAGTTCTCGGGGCGCGGCCAGCTGGGCGGGGTGGCGTTGACGTCCCGGCGCAGGGCGATCCGGAAGCCGTCGGCGCTCATGATCTCCACCCGGTTGGCCGTCGCGTCCGACTCCTCCCCTTCCAGCAACTCCTTGTAGAACACGGCGAGCTTCTCGGGCTCGGCGCAGTCGAGCACCAGGACACCCGCTTTCACCAGGGCCATGTCTCCTCCGCAGGATTCCGGCCGCGGGGCGTGCTGTCCCGCGGCCTCGTACCTTGCGGATATCCCGGTACGGCCGATTCAGTCGGCCGTCAACCACCGTCCGTCGCGCATGAGTTCGCGGCCGTCCAGCTCACGGGCCTCCCGCCAGGCCTGCACCCGCCGCGGCACGACGCGGAAGTAGAGGTACGGCGTGGCCAGCCGACGGGGATCGAAGCCGGTCTTGGCGGCGAAGAGTTCGGCGTCCTGCTCCGTCAGCTCGCCGGGCTGGACGGTCTCGACGGTGCCCTCGACGAGGACCACGTCGCGGGTCGGCCCGATGCCCACCCGGGCCCGGCCGGTCGCGGCCAGGTTGCGTCCGGTGGGGCTGGACGCGGGCGTGGCGAACAGCAGATACGAGCCGTTCCAGAGGAAGGACAGCGGGACGAGGTAAGGCGTCCCCGAGGCGCTGTCGGCCGTGGCGACCCAGGCGTCCACGTCGTGGTCCAGACGCTGCAGGGTGTCCTTCTTGCGCTGCTCAGCGCCGCGTACGGATGCGGACGTCATCGTCGGTGCGCCTCCTGAAGAGTCGTCAGAACGGACGGGGTCCAGTGTGACGCCAGGAGGCCGCGGAGGCCCGGCGGACGGGACACGCCGGGTGAGGGAGGAGGGAGTGTACGCAGCTCAAGCGGTTTCCGCCGTAACCGAGATCACGGCAGGGTCACGGAATGGCTTATTCACGCCATGGGCAGTCTCGTACCGCTTCTCGGTTCAACATTCGGACCGCGAAGCCGAGTTCGAGTGTGCGGCCGGTCAAGGCACCGTCCGCTCGCAGGGGCCGGGGGGCTCTGCGGTCCGTCTCCCGAAAGGAAGCACATGCCTCAGGACGTCCGGTTCGACCTCCCGTTCGACACCCCGGTCAGCAAGCATCTGGAGTACGCCCGGGCGCGCCATCTGCGCTGGGTGTGGGAGATGCGCCTGGTCCGCAGCCGGGAGGGGTTCGAGGAGTACAAGTCCTGGGATCTGCCCCAGGCCGCCGCCCGCACGTATCCGCACGCGTCGGCGGAGGACCTGGTCGTCCTGATGAACTGGTTCTCACTGGCCTTCCTCTTCGACGACCAGTTCGACTCGAGTCAGCCCGACCGCGCCGACCGCATAGCGGAGGTCGCGCGGGAGCTGATCGTCACTCCCCTGCGGCCGGCCGGCAGTCCCCCACGTGTCGTCTGCCCGATCACTCTCGCCTGGGCCGAGGTGTGGAACCATCTCTCTCATGGCATGTCCTTGACATGGCAGACCCGTTTCGCCGCCTCGTGGGGGCGTTTCCTGGTCGCCCACTGCGAGGAGGTCGACCTGGCCGCCCGGGGTCTGGAAGGCACGCTGGGGCTCGACGAGTACGCCGAGTTCCGGCGTCGTACGGTCGGCATCCACCACAGCATCGACGCGGGCGAGCGCAGCCGGGGCTTCGAGGTGCCGGCCCAGGCGATGGCGCATCCCGTGATGGAGCGGATGCGTGACCTGGCCGCGGACACCATCGGGTTCATGAACGACATCCACTCCCTGGAGCGGGAGAAGCGCCGCGGCGACGGCCACAACCTCGTCGCCGTGCTGCGCCGGGAGCGGAGCTGCTCCTGGCAGGAGGCCACCGACGCGGTGTACCGGATGACGACCGACTGCCTGGACGAGTACCTGGAACTCCAGGCGCGTGTCCCGCAGATGTGCGACGAGCTCCGGCTCGACGACGCGCAGCGGGACCGGGTCCGGATGGGTGTGGAGGCCATCCAGCACTGGATCAACGGCAACTACGAGTGGGCGCTCACCACCGGCCGCTACGCCGCGGCGAAGAAGGGCCCGGTGGCCACGGCCGAGCAGGCCGGGCGGGGCTCGGTGGACGACCTGCTGACCGTGTGACCCCGTGCTGGTGCCCGGCCGGACGGCCGGGCACCACGGCTACACGGCGAACTCGACCGGCAGGCTGTCCAGCCGGGACTCCCACGTGGACGCGGTCGAGGTCAGCTCCTCCGGCGGTGCGGCCAGGCTCAGGCCCGGCAGGCGGTGCAGCAGGACGTCCACGGCGATCGCGATGATGGACTGGCCGATGCTCTGCCCGGGGCACTCGTGCGGACCGGAACTGAACGCCAGGTGGGCCTGGTTGCCCTGGACCGAGACGCCGGCGTCCGGCCGGATGTCGGGGTCGACATTGCCCGCCGCGAGGCCCAGCACCAGCAGGTCGCCCTCCTGGATCTGGTGGCCGCCGAGCTCCAGGTCACCGGCCGCGAACCGGCCCGGCAGCACTGCGAGCGGCGGGCTGTTCCACATGACCTCCTCCACCACGGAGGAGATGTTCAGCTGCCCGCTGATCAGTCCGGAGAGCCGGGCGGTGTCGGTGAGGATCAGCTCGAGGACCCGGGCCAGCAGATTGCTGGTCGTGGTGTGCGCGGCGATCAGCACGAGACGCAGATGGCTGACCACCTCCTCGTCGTCGAGCCCGGCCGCGTGCTCCAGCAGGGCGGTGGTGAGGTCACCGCCGGGTTCGGACTTCTTGCGCTCGGCCAGCTCGCCGAGGATCACCATGATGCGTTCGTTGTGCGCGAGGGCGTCCTCACCGCCCTTGAGGACCTGCGCGCAGGACTCGACCAGGTCCCGGCCCTCCGCCTCGGGGAGCCCGAGGATGCGGGAGAGGACGAGCATCGGCAGGTACTCGGCGTAGTCCTTGACCAGGTCGGCGTGCCCGGTGTCCGCGAACGCGTCGATCTGCTTGTTGGCGATGCGGGTCGCGTGACGCTTGATGCCCCGGACCGCGGCGGCCTGGAGTCCGTCGGTGACGGCGGCCCGCAGCCTGCGGTGCGGATCGCCGTCCTGGGACACGCAGTCGGGCCGCCAGCCGAGCATCGGGATGAGGGGCGAGGTCTCCGCCACGCGCCCCTCCGTCCAGTCCCGCCAGATGCGGGCGTCCCGGCTGAACTGGCGGGGGTTGTCGAGCACCCGCCGGTTGTCGCGGTAGCCGAGGACCAGCCAGGCGGGCACGTCGCCCTCGAGCAGGACGGGCGCGACCGAGCCGTGCTCCTTGCGCAGCCGCTCGTAGATGCCCACCGGGTCGGTCGCCGCCTCCGGCCCGTACAGCCGGGCGAGATCGGACCCGTGATGGGCGACGGGGCAGCCGCCCGGAACCTGAAGGGCGTTTTCGGTCGAGTCGTTCATCGGGGCTCCAGGGCCACGGCCGAGCGTTCCTTCAGGTGGTGGATCAGGGCGACGAGGACGTCCCGGCTGGAGGCCCGGTCGCGGGCGTCGAAGGCGATGACCGGGGTGTGCTCGGGGATGTCGAGGGCGTCCCGGATCTCCTCGACGGGGTAGTTGTCGGAGTCGGGGAAGACGTTCAGGGCGACGACGAAGGGGACCTCCTGCCGCTCCATCTCCTCGATCGCCCGGAAGCTGGACTCCAGGCGGCGGGTGTCCACCAGGACGATCGCGCCGAGCGCCCCCTTGAACAGCCCGTTCCACAGGAACCAGAAGCGTTCCTGGCCCGGCGTGCCGAACAGGTACAGCACCAGGCTCTCGTTGATGCCGATCTTGCCGAAGTCCAGGCTGACGGTGGTCTGCGTCTTGTCGGCGACGCCGATGAGACGGTCGACGTCGGCACTGGCCTGGGTGAGGGTCTCCTCGGTGGTGAGCGGCTTGATGTCGCTGACCGACCGGACCATGGTGGTCTTCCCGGTGCCGAACCCACCGGCGATCATCACCTTCACCGAGCGGGCGTCCCCGCCCGCCCGCCCTCCGGGTTGGTCAAAGCCTTTCAAGTCCACTGAGTACCTCCTCAAGGAGCGCGAGGTCGGGCCCGCGGCCGGCGTCGTGCGCCGGAATGGGGTTACGCGCTTCGACGCGACCTGCGACGAGCAGGTCCGACAGCAGCACTGCGAGAATGTTGAAGGGCAGCCCGAGGTGAGCGCCGAGCTCGGCGACCGACAGCGGATCGCGGCACCGGCGGAGAATCTCCTCGTGCTCGTGCTGCATGCCCGGTAACGGGGCTGCGCGGGCGACGACGAGCGTCGCCACGTCGAGGCTCGACGCCGAACCGCCCGGTCCGCTGCGTCCGCCCGTGAGGACGTAGTAGCGCTCGAGACCGGACGGGTCCGACGGCCTGCGGGGAGCACTCATCCAGAGTGCTCCTCCAGGCGCGGAGTGGTGCCGAGAAGCTCACCCATCCTGCGGGCCAGGTCTCTCATCTGGTGCCCGAGCAGGCCCTGGTCGAGGCCTTCCCTGGCAAGGACACCGAGGTAGGTCTCCACACCGGCGCGGACCACGAAGAGGTGCCCGCCGTCGACTTCGATCATCGCGAGGCGCAGCTGCCCGGCGTACTTGGGGAACTGCTCGGCGACCGGCTGGGCGAGGGCCTGCAGACCGGCCACCACGGCGGCGAAGCGGTCGACGTCGTCGGGGTCTTCGGCGCCGTAGGAGGTGATGGCCTTGCCGTCGCTGGAGGCCACGAGGGCGAAGCGGATCTCCTGGATGCTCTCGACGAGATCGCGGAGCGCCCAGCTCACATCTGTTCCTTGTTGCGTCATGAGGACTAGTCGCTCTCTTCGGTGCGGTGCTCTGTGGACTCGCGTCCGGCGTCGGTGTCGCGGTCGCCGGGCGTTCGGGACGCCTCTTCGGCGTCGCGTCCGGCGGTGGCGAAGGCGGCGAGACCGGAGAAGGAGGCGTCCGGCGGAATGGCGGAGACGGTGCTCCGTTCCGTCCGCCCGGCGTCCCGGGGTTCGGCCGCTTCGTTCCGCCTGCTGCGGCGCCGGGGCAGTCCGCCGGGCGTGGTCTCCGCGGCCGCGGCCGGGGCGTCCGATGCGGGTGCGGTGACCGTCTCGCGGGCCGGTGCCGCCTTGGCGGCACGGACCTCGGGGGCGGCGGGCGCGGCCGGTGCGGCGGCAGCGGGCAGCGGGCTGAAGTACTTGTGCGGAACCACGACCACCACGGAGGTGCCGAGCCACGGGGAGTCCGCGAAGGTGACGCGGATGCCGTAGCGACGGGCGAGGGCACCGACGACGCGCAGACCGATGTTCGCGTCCTCGGTGATGCCGCCGAGGCCCGCTCCGGGAGCGGTGCCCGCGAGGGCGTGCTCGGCTTCGCGCTTCTTCTCCTCGCTCAGGCCCTTGCCGGAGTCCTGGATCTCGATGCCGACGCCGTTGGGCACCTCCTTGCCGGAGATGAGCACCGGCTCGGTGGGCGGCGAGTAACGGGCCGCGTTGTCGAGGAGGTGAGCGAAGATCAGTGTGAGGTGGTCCACGAGACCGCCGTCGACGCCGAGTTCGGGCAGGTGGCGGACCTGGATCCGGTGGAAGTCCTTGATCCGGCCGATGCCGCCGCGCGCCACGCTGAGCAGCCGCTGCGGCTCCTGCCACTGCCGGCCGGGCCGGTCCGAGCCGCCGAGCACACCGATGCTGGCGGCGAGACAGTCGGCGGGGCCGATCTCCTGGTCGAGCTCCATCAGGCCCCGGGCGACGGCCGGCAGCCTGCCGTGCTCGCCCTGCATCTCGTGCAGACGGCCGCGGAGCTTGCTGGTCAGCACGTGGATGCGGTTGCCGATGCTGATGACGGCCTGCTCGGCGGAGGTGGAGCGGTCGAACTCCGACTCGAGGCCGATCAGGGCGGTGCGCAGCACCTTGCGCAGCTCGGCCTGGAGGTCGGAGCTGACCTTGGCGCACTGGTTGAGGGTGGGCAGGACGTCGTCGATGGCGTCGCCGGAGCGCAGTGCCTCCATGGCGGAGGGCAGTTGCTCGTCGGCGAGCCGGGCGACCGCGGCGAGCTGGTGGGAGAGCTGCTCCTGCCAGACCTCGGCCTGGTCGGCGAGCTGGGCCTCGTAGGACGTGGCCTGCTCGGTCAGCCGTTCCTCGTAGGCCCGGGAGGTGTCGGAGAGCTGCGTCTCGTACGTGGCGCTCTGGTCGGCCAGGCGCCGCTCGTAGGTCGCGTTCTGCTCCGTGAGCTGGGACTCCAGGGCGGCGCGTTCGGCGGAGAACTTCCGTTCCAGGCCCGCGACGTGCTGCTGCCACTGCTGGTTGTGCTCGGCCTGCGTGGTGCGGAAGGAGTTCTCCGCCCTGTGCAGTTGTGCCCGGGTGCGCAGCAGCAGGCGTACGCACACGGCACCGGCCGCCGTCGCCGCGAGACCGGCGACGGCCGCGGTTATTCGCTCCGAGCTCATGAACGTGGCGGCAACGGTCCCGCCTCCCAAGCCCAGCGGCATCAACCACCAGCTGTACCAGGCGACAGGGGCCCGCGCCGCCGGTGGCGGAGTGGCGAGTTCCATCTGCATCCTTCGAACAAACACGATCGAACAGGGGGGTGTGGATCGCACTCATGAGTACGCACCGCGAGCCGACCGGACGCGATCGCGTCAACTCGCAGCGCCGATCGGAACCTTATCGGGTTTAGACCCGAAAGGATCAACCTCGTCACCCTGCGGACGTGAGGGTTCCGTCACGCTCCGACAGAAAGCGAAAGGTCGACAAATACCCATGCCAGGCTGCGGAGTTGACCAGGGTCGGCCGCGCGCGGCCGACGGGCCGGTCAGCGGGCGGTCTGGAAGGTGCGGCGGTACGCCTGCGGGGACACCCCGATCGCCGCGTGGAGATGCTGGCGCAGGGACGCGCCCGTCGCGAAGCCGACCCGGCCGGCGATCTGGTCCACCGTGAGGTCGCTGGACTCCAGCAGGTGCCGGGCCCGGGCCACGCGCTGCTGGATCAGCCAGCGGCCGGGGCTGAGACCCACCTCGTCCTGGAAGCGGCGGGCGAAGGTGCGCCGGCTCATCCGGGCGTGGCCGGCGAGGTCGGCCAGGGTGAGGGGTTCGCCGAGGCGTTCCAGGATCCAGGCGCGGGTGGCGGCGGTGCTCGCGGCGCCCTGTTCGGGGACGGGCTGTTCGATGTACTGGGCCTGGCCGCCGTCCCGGAACGGCGGGACCACGCAGCGGCGCGCGACGCTGTTGGCCAGCCGGCTGCCGTGGTCCTTGCGGACCAGGTGCAGGCAGATGTCCACGCCGGAGGCGGCTCCGGCGGAGGTGAGGAAGGGGTGGTCGTCGACGAACAGCACGTCCGGGTCGAGGTCCACGAGCGGGAACATGCGCCGGAACCGGTCGGCGACCTGCCAGTGGGTGGTCGCCCTGCGCCCGTCGAGGAGCCCGGCGGCGGCGAGGACGAAGGCGCCGGTGCAGATGGAGACGATGCGCGTGCCGGGCCGGATGAGCGCGAGGGCGGCGAGGACCTCGCCCGGCACCTCGTCGGTCAGGCGGTCCGGCGCGACGGGCGCGATCACCACCGTGCCGGCCGTGGCCAGGATCTCGGGGCCGTGCTCCACGGTGACGCCGAAGTCCGCGTTGGTACGCACCGGGCCACCGTCCACCGAGCAGGTCAGCACCTCGTACCGGCCGTCGGCGGCGCCCAGGATCCGGCTGGGGATGCCCAGCTCGAAGGGGTACACCCCGTCCAGGGCCAGGACCACCACTCGTTCGCGTCGCATGGCACGATCGTATCGAAGGTTGGCAATCTTGCCATTGGCGGGCGGTGCGCGGACCGGCACGCTTGACCACCATGAGCACACAGAACACGATGCGAGCCATCAGCCAGGACGTCCTCGGCGGTCCCGAGGTCCTCAAGGAAGTCGAAGTCGAGCGCCCGGTGCCCGGGCCGAACCAGGTGCTGGTCCGGGTGCGGGCCGCCGGGGTCAATCCGACGGACTGGAAGCACCGCGCGACCGGCGGGTTCCTGGGCGAGCCGCCCTTCGTCCTCGGCTGGGACGTCTCCGGCGTGGTGGAGGCGGCCGGCATCGGCGTCGTGGCCTTCGCGCCCGGTGACGAGGTCTTCGGCATGCTGCCGTATCCGTACGGGCACGGCTCGCACGCGGAGTACGTGATCGCTCCCGTCCGCGCCCTCACCCGCAAGCCGGCCGGCATCGACCACGTCCAGGCGGGCGCGCTGCCGCTGGTCTCGCTCACCGCGTGGCAGGCGCTGGTCGAGCACGCGGACCTGCGGTCCGGGCAGCGGGTGCTGATCCACGCGGCCGCGGGCGGGGTCGGGCATGTGGCGGTGCAGATCGCCAAGGCGCGGGGCGCGTATGTGATCGGCACCGCGAGCGCGGGCAAGCACGAGTTCCTGCGGGGGCTCGGCGTGGACGAGACGGTGGACTACCGGGCGACGGACTTCACCGAGGCCGTGAAGGACGTCGATGTCGTCCTGGACACGATCGGCGGCGACAACGCCCTGCGTTCCCTGCGCGTCCTGCGCCCCGGCGGTGTCGTGGTCTCGATCCTCCCGGGCGGCTCGGACGAGTTCTACGAGGAGGCCGAGCGGCTCGGGGTACGGGGGCTGCGCATGCTCGTCGACGCCGACCGCGGTGGCATGGAGGCGATCGCGGAACTCGCCGGGACGGGCAAGCTGCGCGCCACGATCGCCGGCACCTTCCCGCTATCCGCGGCGGCCGAGGCCCATGCCTCGGGCGACACGGGCCGGACGACGGGGAAGCTGGTGCTGGTGAACGACTGACCAGTGTGCGGGGTGGGGTGCGTGTAGCGCATAGCGCCGGGTGGTGGGTCGGGGCCGTGCCGGGGGGGTGTCCGTCCTCGGAACGTCGCGATGGGGTCTCGCGCCGACTGACTGTTCGTTGACGCGACAACCGCTGGGGGCGGACACCCCCCGACACGGCCCCTTGCGTCGTCCGGCGGGTGCGGGTCCGCTCAGCTGCGGGCATGCGGCCGCCCCCGCTGCGGGCATGCGTGCCGCTAAGGGCGGCACGGGTGGGCGGTGGGGGCCCCCGCTCGAGCGAAGCCGAGAGTGGGGGAGGCACCCCGCTCCGCCGGGCTGCGCGACGCCCCGACCCCAGCACCCACGCCGGGAGCCTGGTGTCAGAACATCAGCACCGGCTTGATCGTCTTGCCCGACCTCATGTCCTGGACCGCCCGGTCGATGTCGCCGAAGGGATACGTGCTGATCAGGCGGTGCAGCGGCAGGCGCCCTTCCTTCACCAGGCGGACCAGGGCGGGGATCATCGTCTGGGTCTCGCTGTCGCCGAGGGTGAGGCCGACGATCCGCTTGCCGCCGAGCAGGCCGTTGACGTCCAGGGCGACCTCGGTGCCGAAGGGCGGGGCGCCGACGACGACCAGGGTGCCGCGGGCGGCGAGCGCGTCGACGCCCTGGCGCAGGACGCCGACGTTGCCCGTGGTCTCGACGACACCGTCCGCGCCCTGGCCGCCCGTGATGGCGGCGAGGGCCTCGGCCAGGTCCTCCCGGCTGGTGTCGACGTTGTGCGTGGCGCCCAGCTCCGTGGCCAGTGACAGGCGTTCGGCGACCCTGTCGACGGCGACGATCCTGGTGGCCGGGGTGAGGGCCGCCGCCATCACGGCCGACAGGCCCACCGCCCCGGCGCCCAGGACGACGACCGTGCTGCCCGTGTCGGGCTTCAGGACGTTCCACACGGCGCCCACACCGGTCTGTACGCCGCAGCCCAGCGGGGCGATCGACTCCAGCGCCACGTCCGGGTCGACCTTGACCAGGCTGCGCTCGTCGGCCAGGGCCCGTTCGGCGAAGGAGGACTGGCCGAAGAAGTGGCCGCCCAGGGCCTCGCCGTCCCGGCTGATGGTGTTCGAGCCGTCGGCACGGCTGCCGCCGAGCAGGTTCAGCGGCAGCCACGTCGCGCAGTACGCGGGGTGCCCGCCGCGGCAGTTGCGGCAGTCGCCGCAGGAGGTGAAGGAGAGCAGGACGTGGTCGCCGGGCGCGACGCCGGTGACGGCGGGGCCGACGGCCTCGACGACACCCGCCCCCTCGTGGCCGAGGACGCCGGGCAGCGGGAAGGGCAGTCCGCCGCTCGCCACCCCGAGGTCGGTGTGGCACAGGCCGGTGGCGACCATGCGGACCAGCGCCTCGTGGGGGCCGGGTTCGTCGAGAACGACGTCGGAGAGGGTGAAGGGCGCGCCGCCGGACTCGACGACCGCGGCACGGGTGGTGGTGGGCATCGCAATGGCTCCTTGACGGTGTCTCAGTCGAGCGAGACGACGACGGACTTGACCTTGGTGTAACCGGCGAGGGCCTCGGGCCCGTACTCACGGCCGTAGCCGGAGTCCTTCACACCGCCGAAGGGCACGGCGGGGTCGAGCATCGCCCAGTCGTTGATCCAGACGATGCCGGCCTGGAGCCGGTCGGCGACCCGGTGGGCGCGGGCGAGATGGCTGGTCTGGACGCCCGAGGCGAGGCCGTAGGGCGTGGAGTTGGCGAGGGCGACGGCCTCGTCCTCGTCGTCGAAGGGCTGCATGGTGAGGACCGGGCCGAAGATCTCCTCCTGGATCACACGGGAGTCGTTCGACAGGTCGGCGATGACGGTGGGCTTGTAGTAGTAGCCGCCGTCCAGGTCGAGCCGCTCGCCGCCGCAGACGACGCGGGCGCCCTCCTTGCGGGCCAGGGCGACGTACTCCTCGACCTTCTTGAGGTGCTTCTCGGCCGCCATGGGGCCGATGACGGTGGCCGGGTCGCGCGGGTCGCCGATGGGCACTCCGGGCACGGCCTCGGCGAGGATGCCGAGCAGCGTCGGGTACACCGAGCGGGCCACCAGCAGGCGCGGGCCGCCCATGCAGAACTGGCCGGTGTTGAAGACGAAGCCCTTGATGACCGCGCCGACCGCCTTCTCCAGGTCGGCGTCCTCGAAGACGATGTGCGCCGCGTTCCCGCCCAGCTCCATGGTGACGGGCTTGAGCGCCTCACCGGCGACGCTCGCCACGTGCCGGCCGATCGCGGTGGAGCCGGTGAAGGCGACCTTGTCGACACCTCGGTGGCGCAGCAGCGCCTCGCCGGCGACCGGACCGCTGCCGGTCACGACGTTGACCACACCGTCCGGTACGCCCGCCTCCTGGAGGAGCCGGGCCATGTACAGGGCGCTGAGCGGGGTCTCGTCGGCGGGCTTGTGGACGACGGTGTTGCCGGCCGCGAGCGCGGGGCCGAGCTTGGAGCCGGCGAGGATCAGCGGGAAGTTGAACGGGGTGATCGCCGCGACCACCCCGAGGGGCTCGCGCCTGGTGTAGGCGAGGGCGTTCATGGGGGTGTCGCGCAGGGCGCCGTCCTGGCTCTGGGCGAGGTTCGCGTAGTACTCGTAGTCGTTGGCCGCGTTGGTCACGTCGACGGCGCCGCACAGGGTGATCGGCTTGCCGACGTCGAGGCTCTCCAGGGCGGCGAGCTCGTCGGCGTTCTCGCGGATCAGCCGGGCGACGCGGTGCAGCACCCGGCCGCGCTCGCGGCCGCTCAGCCCGGACCAGGCGCCGTCGTCGTGGGCCTCGCGGGCGGCGCGTACGGCCGCGTCGACATCGGCGGGGCCCGCCTCGGCGACGGTGGTGACGACCGTGCCCCGGGACGGGTCGACCACCTCGGTGCGCGCCCCGTCGGCGGCCTCGCGCCACTGTCCCCCGATGAACAGCTGTCCGGGTTCCCTCTCGAAGGTGGTCATCGCCGCTCCCCAGCGTCGTCGCCAAGATTTCAACAAACAGGATTCCTGTTGGTTCGCAGTCTCTTTACAGACAGGTTTCCTGTCAATGCTCTAGCCTGCTTCCATGCTCGACACACAGGTGACCAAGGCGCCCCCTTCCCTGCTCTACATGGTCAAGCAGGTGGAGCTCGTCGTGCGCTCCCACCTGGACGAGCTGGTCAGACCTTCCGGGATCACCGCACTCCAGTACACCGCTCTGACCGTCCTGGAGCGACACGACGGACTGTCGGCGGCCCAGCTGGCGCGCGACTCCTTCGTCACGGCGCAGTCCATCGCCGATCTCGTCCGCTCACTGGAGGGCCGCGGGCTGGTGCGCCGGGAGCGCAACCCCCGCAACCGCCGGGAGCTGCTGATCCTGCTCACGGACGAGGCCCGGGAGCTGCTCGCCCGGCACGCCGGGCCGGTCCGGGAGCTGGAGGAACGCATGGTGCGCGACCTCACGGCGCACCAGACCGAGCAGTTCCGTCAGGCCCTCACCAAGGCCTGGCACGCCCTGTCGTAGCCCGGAGCGCACGCCTGGAATCGCGCCCGCGCTCGCGCCCGCGCACTCCCCCGCGCGAACCTCGGCCAACTCGCCTGCAATTCAGAGACATATGTCAATCGAACATGCTCAAATTCACTCGTTGGAGGGTAACTTGCGGGGCGGGCAACGGTTTTGAGGCCGTGACCCCTCCCCACGCACGGAGCAGGCTGGAGGCGATCTCGTCGTGCGGCAGGAACCTGCACCGCTCACCCGGCATCTGCGCGTCCGCCAGGAACGGGGACACACCGTGCTGGAGTTCCGCGGCGAGATCGACCTCGCCGCGGCCACGGAGATCGCCCCGCACCTGGACCGGGAGACGAACCGCCGCGCCGCCCGCGTCGTGATCGACCTCAGCGGGATCGAGTTCTTCGACTGCTCGGGCCTGCGGTTGCTCTACCGGGCCAGGAGCCGGGTCCTCGACCGGGACGGTCACCTGCTCCTCGTCTGCGCCCACCCCCTGACCCTGCGGGTACTGCGCATCACCGGCCTGTCCCGGCTGCTGCCGCCGCAGCCGACCCTGGAGGCCGCCCTGGAACAGCCGGAGGCGACGTCCGGCTCGGTGTGATGCCCCGAATGCGCCCTTCATGCTTCCGCCGAAGTCCTCACATCTTCAACCGGCCGGTCTGGCAGGGGAAGTGGCGGGCATCCGGACAGCAGGAAGGAGGGCCGTCGCATGACGACTCCCGTCAAGCGCCTCCCCAGGCGCATGCCCGGCTGGGCCAAGGTGGTGGGCGCGCTCGTCCTGGTGCTCGTCGTGTTCTTCGCCGGGATCCGGCTCAGTGTGATCCCGGGCCTGAAGGACCTGTTCGGCACCGACACCCACGACCGGTCCGGCCCCGCGCTGCTGAAGTCCATCCAGGACATCAGCCGGTACGACGCCGCCTCCGGCAACTTCCAGGTCGTCGTGGACCTGGAGAAGGACGCCCGGTTCCTGCCCGACGCGATCCGCGGCACCCGCACCCTGTACGTCGGTGCGGGCACCGTCGACGCCTACGTCGACCTGGGCAAGGTCGGCGAGAACGACGTGAAGGTCAACGGCGACCGCACGTCCGCCACACTCCGGCTGCCCCACGCACAGCTGGGCAAGCCGGCCCTGGACCCCGACCGCTCCTACGCCGTCTCCAAGCAGCGCGGTCTCTTCGACCGCCTCGGCGACCTCTTCTCGGACAACCCCAACGGTGAACAAGCCGTGCAGAAGCTCGCGGTACGGCACATCGGCGACGCGGCGAAGGAGAGCGAACTGACCGCACGAGCCGAGAAGAACGCCACCGGCATGCTCGAAGGCCTGCTGCGCTCCCTGGGCTTCAAGGAGGTGAACGTGTCGTACGGGAACTGAGCAGCCGTGGACAGGGCGGAGTGCCCCGGCGGAACGCGGGCAACAGTGGCTGGGAACGCCCCCCGGCGGCTTCGCCATCGCGCCCGTGGGTAACCGCCCTGTCACACAGGGAAGTTGAAGACTGGAGGAGCGTATGGCCAGTGCAGCCTCACGTCCCCGTACCGTCGGGTCCGAGAGCGAGCGACGTCCACTCCCACTGCCCGTCCGGCTGCTGGCGACGCTGTGCGCCTTCATGTTCATGGTCGCCTTCGCGGTGGTGCTGGCGCGGCTGACCCTGCAGCCCTCGCCCGCCTCGGAGGCACTGACCCACACCAACCTCCAGCCCGGCGACTCCCTGAAGGCCTATCTCGACCAGCCGGAACTGCGGGACGCCGTGCGCCAGATCGGCGGCAACATCCTGCTCGGCGTCCCCTTCGGCATCCTCGTGCCCGTCGTCGCGCCCCGCACGCGCGGCATCCTGCGCGTCCTGCTGATGACCGCGATCGTGATGCTGATGGTGGAGTTCGCCCAGGGCGCCCTGGTCACCGGCCGCGCGTTCGACATCGACGACGTCATCCTGAACACGTCGGGCGCGCTGATCGGCTACCTGCTCCTGGGCCGCCGCATGAGCCGCGCGGTCCACGCACGCAGGCCCCGGCGCGGCCGGGCGGGCGGGAAGCCGTCGGCCGGAAAGGCTTAGGGCCTGTTGTTCGGATCACGCCGCAGACGCCCTGATCCGAACAACAGACCCTAAAGGGTGTTGCAGAAGGCTTGGTGGCGGGCATCTTGCCTGTATGGGTGGGGTGTTGAGGGCTGAGCCGGTGTGGGTGGAGACGTTCAC